>CAYWIQ010000168.1:0-5883 GCA_964458405.1 uncultured Chromatiaceae bacterium | reverse complement strand
GCAGTTGCCGCAGCCATCGCGGCACCTATGGCCGTCCAGGCCGGTACTTTCACCACCGCAAACCAGGACATCACCCTGTCCGGCGGCCTGGCTGGCGGTTACATGAACAACACTGATTCCAAAGGTGATGCCTTCACGGCCACCGATGCGCTGGTCGATCTGTCGAGCAAGGCCAAGACCGGCGGCGTGGGCTTCGATTTGGGCTTCGGTCAGTTGGCTAACGCCACCCTCGCTAATTCAGCAGGTACGGTGGCCACTACGGCCAACGGCGGCAGTAACAATTTCCAGTATGGCTATCTCACCATCATGCCTTCGGACAACCTCTCTATCCAAGCCGGCACGCTGGCTACCAATGTCGGCTACGAAGTGGTGCCCAGCTACGCCAACGCAAATATATTACATGGTGTGGTGTGGAATGCTGAGCCCGCCTATTACAACGGCGCGCGTGCCACCTATTGGATGGGTGACTCGAGTGTTTACGCCGAACTCAGCAACCAAAGCACTAACAATAATGGCCAAGCCATCGGCGCGAGCACCAAGATGGGCTCCGTAGATGGATCCATCAGCTACTTTAACAATGAAGACATGGGGAGCATCGTCGATATCATCGCCAGTAGCAAAGTCGGCTCGACCACGGTTGCCGCCAATCTCGACTATCACATGCTTTCAAATCGCGTTAAAAACAGCGCGGCATATAAAGGTTTGAGTCGGGATGACAACGCCTTCGGTCTTGCCCTTTATGCCTCCATGCCCATGGGCGCCAACGCCAGCCTGCCGGTCCGGATCGAGTACATCAACGACGGCACCAGCGGTATATATGGTTTTGCTGCCACTGATACGGGTGGTAAATATGTATCCAATAACGCCTATACCATCACTATCACGCCGACCTACAACTTCAGCGACAGCACCTTCGTTCGTGCCGAGTTGGCCTATATCAGCACCGACAAGAAGTCGGGGGCACTCATGGACGACAAAGGGTTGCCTACTGACAGCAATATGACCGTCGGTTTCCAAGGCGGGGTCATGTTCTAAAACCGCTGAGCTGTACAGTTGTTCATACCTCGAACGGGCGCTTACGAGCGCCCGTTTTTTTAGGGCGGCATGTAGAACTCGATGTCATAATGGCAAGATCCTTTCCCCGTCTACCGATACCAAAAATAACTACCGGTCCCACACGTTCACCATCGAATTTAAGCCCCGTCACAACAATGACCCCACGTCACTGCCCGCACCACTTTGGTGCTGTGATCCCGATTTGATTGCGCCAATATCATAAGAGTCAACAACTTCGAGCAATGACGCGCAGCCGGCGTGGGCAAGCGGCCGTTGAGAATAAAAGGATTGGCTATAGCCGCTTTCCTTATCCCGGTATTAAATACTTAGGCTCACCACAGAGATCACATTAGAATAGAGATCTGGTGTTCATGCGACATGCGGTTTGGGCGATTGTAGTACCATCATTGATGCGAGTAGCGAGCCGCCGTACGGCCTTGCTATCAAGGTTAGCGCCGCACAAGCCGAATAATAAGATATGCTGGCCATCATGGGCGATCTGGGACGCGACACCTCCCGGATTCCATACCGGTCACAGCTTGCCACCCATGAATGACTACTTGGCAAGCAGACAGGAGCAACGTGGTGAGAAGGAGGGGTGATTCAATGTCGAAATGGCAAACTGGAATAAATATAATCGATACCGTTGGTAAGTTCCTGTGGCCCATCGGGGTCTTTCGTGATGCCTCCAAAGGAACCCAGTTCGAGCGCGCTGCAGCATACCGCCACAACCGTTCACGCCGCGGATGCCTCCCCCAATATATGAGTAACTGTATGTTTGCCACGCTGCTGCTGGCCATTGTGGGGGCTGGTCTGGAAGGTGCTCATATCCTCGCCGCCGCTATATTATGCTGGATATTGGTGACGTCAACGATATCGGGTATCGCGGTACTTTCGGCCATCTATCTGGTACTCAACACCTGGGATTATTAGACTTCGCAGTTCGCCGCTTGTTGCGAGCAGCGGCTCGCATTCATTAATGATCATTACAAGGATTCACGCGTCATAACGAAGGGATATAGCCTGTCACACTGCTTCCCAAAACAGAAGCATACCCGTTTACCCCGTTAATCATAATCCGCCGCAACAAACGAACGTTTTTCTATTTTAAGTCACCATTTGAAATATATTGCAGCTGGGATTTAGGTGATTCCGATCAGCATAAATTTCGTCAACATTCGTACATCTTCGTAAAATATTCTCAATAGATCCCACCCTGTTTATTCATCGACGCAAGGCGGGGATAAAATTTGCAATTATTTGCCGCCCAATGTCCCAAGTGCGATAGAGAACTTAGCCGGCCACATCAATTTGGCCGCCGGATTAGATTTAGCCGGCAAAATTTTATGTATTAGCGTATGCTTATTATTAACTGCGCGGGGAACTATGAGAGGTATAACATGCTGATATTTAGGCAACTTTTTGAACAACAGTCATCGACGTACAGTTACCTGTTGGGTGACAGCGCCAGCGGCGAGGCGATACTGATCGATCCCGTCTTCGAAGAAGCGGCACGTGATGCTGCATTGATCAAAGAATTGGGCCTGCGGCTGGTGACCACCGTCGATACCCATGCCCATGCCGACCACGTAACCGGAGCCTGGTTACTGAAGACCCGCCTGGGCAGCAAGATCGCCATCTCAGCCGCCAGCGCGGCCAAGGGTGCGGACATCCAACTTGGCGATGGCGACCGCGTGTACTTCGGCGGACGCTTCGTCACAGCGGTCGCCACGCCGGGCCATACCGACGGCTGCATGACATTGGTGCTGGATAATGAAACCATGGCCTTCACCGGCGACGCATTGTTAATCCGTGGCTGTGGACGTACCGATTTCCAACAAGGCAGCGCACATCGGCTCTACCAATCAATTAAAACACGGATCTTCACCCTGCCCGACGAGTGCCTGCTGTGGCCGGCCCATGATTATCACGGACTCACGGTAACCAGCGTCGCCGAGGAAAAGGCTTACAACCCACGCCTCGGCGGTAATATTTCCGAGGCTGACTTTGCAGGCTATATGCAGCATCTCGGCTTACCCCACCCTCGGCAGATTGATGTGGCACTGCCCGCCAACATGCTCTGCGGCCGCCCCGCCAACGAAGAGCTCGCAACCACCGAACCGGAATGGGCACCGTTGACCTTCACCTTTGCCGGTTTCTGGGAAATCGATCCGGCCTGGGTGGAAGAACACGCTGCCGAATTGCAGATCATCGATGTGCGCAATGAGGATGAATTCACCGGGCCGTTGGGACATATCACAGGGGCTCGGTTATCGCCGCTCTCCGAACTAGAGCAACGTTTAGATGACCTAGACAAAGAACGCCCGATCGTCACCGTATGCCGTGCCGGCGCACGCTCTGCACATGCGGCAACGATCCTCAAAAAGGCAGGGTTCAATAAGGTCGCCAACATGGCGGGTGGCATGTTGCGCTGGCGCGCCCATAACCTACCGGCACAGGGTGCACAGAATTGAGGGGTTAGCCACACGACATAAACCGAATCGCAGCCTTGCCGGATTGGGACGGGAACAGGATTCGGTGTAGTTTGGGGGAAAAAGGGCAAATCCAGTACAGGCGACCAAAATCAAATCGGCGGCACGCCTTAATAAATCTGAGTCTACAGCTTAGGCAGATAGCTGATACCATCACCAAATACGGAGAATAACCGACTCGACTATGCCGCCCTTGCAAATTTATCCGCTATGCTCAATGCCTAACCGGAAGCGGTATATTGACCGGATTCAATCAATTCTGGCCACTCACGCTCAAGCTTTTCGCGTATTACCGGCTCGCTGGCGATGGCATACTCGAGAAACGCGCGTGCCACCAGGGATAATTCCTTGCCTTTGGGATGCACCATATACCATTGACGCTGGATAGGGAAACCATCAACGTCCAGGACGGCGACTGGGCCTCCGCTACCTTCCAAGGTCAACGTGTGCAAAGATAACACGGCAAGGCCTAGCCCCCCCACAACTGCATGCTTGATGGCCTCATTGCTGCCCAATACCATGCGTATTTTTGGCTGCAAGCCGGCATCTGAAAACTTACGTAAGGTTGCATCGCGGATGCCCGAGCCGGGCTCGCGCATGATAAAAGGCTCTTCCACAATAGTGGAAAGGGTTATTTTTTTCTTACCAACCAAGGGATGATTACGAGGCGCCATAACCACCAGCGGATTGGGCGCGAAAGCATAGGCATCAACCTGTAACTCGTCGGTCGGTGCTTGACCCATGATATATATATCATCTTCATTCACCTGCATACGGTCGATCAACCGATCACGGTTGGTAACTTTTAGAGAGACTTCAATACCCTCATGCAAATGGCTGAACTCACCCAACAGTTCCGGCGCAATGTACTTGGCGGTTGTTATAACGCATAACCGTAATCGACCGCGCTTGATACCTTTGATTTCGGAAATTTTCATCTCCAGATTGGCGAGTGCTTCGAAAATATCCCGACAAGCCTCGTACAGCTCCAATCCCGCCTGGGTCGGTTTAACGCTGCGCCCCGCCTGCTCGAACAAGGGCAACCCCATGGCATCCGCAAGCTTCTTAACTTGCATGGAGACCGTCGGCTGACTGAGAAAGAGTTCTTCGGACGCGCGGGTAAAATTAGAGTGCCTTACTATGGCCTCAAACACCTGTAGTTGACGCAGAGTCGCATGCCGAATCAGGTAATCCGGCATGGCAATAGGTTGACTGCGATCATTTGTCGGCATGCTACTGGTCCTCGCTGATCTCATCACGGGGAAATCAAGGTAGCAATGTTACACCTGATCAAGCAGAGAAATAAATCATTGAGCCGGCCGCACCGCTGATAGAGACTACAGCTTAGTCGCTTTTATGTAAGGCCTGGCGAATTTGACCCGCTACAGTCAAGGCCTGCCCCACATCTTCAGCAAGGACATTAAAATGTCCCATCTTGCGCCCCGGCCGCACTGTTTTTTTCCCGTAAAGATGTAACTTAGCATTTGGGTAGGAAAAGAGACTGCCCCAATCAGGCGTCTGAGGCTGCCAGAGATCTCCCAACAGATTCGTCATCACCACCGGCGACAGCAGACGGGTTTCACCAGGCGGCAGGCCGCATAAGGTACGGACCTGTTGTTCGAACTGCGAGGTTAGGCAGGCATCAAGGGTAAAATGGCCGCTGTTATGAGGTCGCGGCGCGATCTCATTGATCAAAAGATCATCTTGCCGAGTTAGAAAGAATTCAATCGTCAACAATCCACAATAATCCAGGCGTTCCACCAAGGTACGCGCCATACTGATCATGCCTTCAACGACAGCGGGCGAAGTACGGGCCGGGACGATCGAGGTATCCAAGATACCGTTAACATGGATATTTTCCGATGGCGGGTAAAAGGCCACCTCTCCCGCGCGGCCCCGCACCACAATAAGGGACAATTCCATCCGTAGGTCGACACGCTCTTCCAACACGCAGGGGGCACCACCCAATTCGATAAATGCGGCGTAAGCTCGCTCTGCGTCTAAGACAGTCCGTTGGCCTTTGCCATCGTAACCAAGCTGTGCGGTTTTGAGTATCGCCGGTAATTTAACCGCCGCCAGCGCCGCCTTAAGATCTGTTTCATTGTATACCGGATAGAACGGCGCCGTCGCCAGACCGCATTCACGAATGAAGTTCTTTTCCCGAACCCTATCCTGGGCATATTCAACGGCAGCAGAACTGGGTAGTAACCGGCACTCAGCCTCCAAGCTACGTAAGGCCTGGACGGGTACATTTTCGAATTCAGTGGTTACTGCTTGGCAGTGGGCTGCGAGATAGTCGAGGGCCTGCTTATCTGTATATTCCCTCTGTAGATGT
>CAYWIQ010000167.1:0-5907 GCA_964458405.1 uncultured Chromatiaceae bacterium | reverse complement strand
CATTCGCTGACCGTATGAAGTTCTCCGCCATGTTGTGGTTCATGGGCCTGTGGTTGTTGATCGTCTACGCACCCATCTGCCATTGGGTCTGGGGCGGCGGCTTCCTGGGCAGCCTCGGCGTGCTGGACTTCGCCGGCGGTACCGTGGTGCACATCAATGCAGGTGTTGCTGGTCTGATGTGTGCACTGGTGTTGGGCAAGCGCAAAGGCTATCCCACCACTGCCATGCCTCCCCATAATCTGGGCTACACCGTTATTGGTGCGTCTCTTCTGTGGGTGGGTTGGTTCGGTTTCAACGCCGGTTCCGAGTTGGCCGCTGACGGCACCGCCGGTATGGCCATGGCGGTGACACAGATTGCTACTGCTGCCGCGGCCCTGGCTTGGATGTTCGCCGAGTGGATCTCCCACGGCAAGCCGAGCGTGCTGGGCATCGCCTCCGGTGCGGTCGCTGGTCTAGTGGCCATTACCCCCGCCTCCGGTACCGCCGGTCCGATCGGCGCGCTGATCATCGGCGTGGCCGCCGGCGTGGGTTGCTACTTTGCCGCTACCACCATGAAGCGCGCCTTGGGTTATGACGATTCCCTGGACGCATTCGGCGTGCATGCCATCGGCGGCATCATCGGCGCCCTGTTGACCGGTGTTTGTGTGGATGCCAGCTTGGGCGGTTCGGGTCTAGGCGATGGCATCACCATGGGCGCCCAACTCGGCAAGCAGGCCATCGGCGTGCTGACCACCGTGGTGTACGACGGTGTGGTGAGCTTTATTCTCCTCAAGATCCTCGACATGGTCATGGGTCTGCGTGTCAGTGAAGAACAAGAGTCCACAGGTCTGGATTTGGCGCTGCACGATGAGAAGGGTTACAACTTGTAAATCTTCATAACTTTTACTCTCCGAATGGGCGCCCTCGCGGCGCCCTTTTTTTTGCAGGTATTTGTAGCAGATTCGAAATTGTCGGAAAAATTATTCATCGCTGTGCGACACCTTGGACAAGCGTCGTGGCACTTATGCGGTGGTTAGCTTCAGTGATGATACTGCCCGCCCCTTTTCGAGTGATGGACTAGGATGGATTAGAGGCGGCTGTGGGTGCCGTCGCAATAGGGCTTGTTGCAGCTATGCTTGCAGCCGCATAAGGCCACGGGGGCCTTGGAGGTGATGGTGACCTTGATCGGTGTAAATGCGGTGCCCTTATGTGAGCCGTCGCAGAACGGCTGCGTGGCCGATCTGCCACAGGCACACCACCAATAATTGCCGGGATCCAGTTGGACGATATAGGGGGATCTTTTTGCAATTTTGGGTTCAGCCATATCGGTCTCCGCTGTGGTGGTGGCAGGGCGGTGGCTACAGATTAAGGACCTTGAAGTGAGCAGCTGTCAAGACGTGCACCTGCGGCGCGTATCGTTTAGGCTCAGCGTCACGCACAATCTCGAGGAGAAGCATCCTGAAACGACTGGAAGTGCGTGCCTTGCAGGTACGTCATTTGGGCCCGTTGGATTTTTTTGTGCAGGCCGGGGAATGCGTGTCGTTGACGGGCGATTCGGGTACGGGCAAGAGTCTGCTGTTGCGCGCCCTTGCGGACATGGAGCCCCATGACGGTCAGGTATTCCTGGATGGTGAGGCGTGCACTGCCATGGCGCCGATGCAGTGGCGGCGCAACGTCGCTTTGCTTACCGCCGAAAGCGCGTGGTGGCACGATCGCGTCGGCGCGCATTTCGCCTCCGTGGATGAGTCGATGTTGACGGAGCTGGGATTCGATAAAGGGGTGATGACGGCGGAATGGCATCGTCTGTCCACCGGTGAGCGCCAGCGGTTGGCCTTGCTGAGGTTGCTGGGCGGTCATCCGCGGGTGCTGTTGCTTGACGAGCCTACCGCCAGTCTCGATCCGCAGAACATCGGGCGGGTTGAACGCTTGTTGACCCGTTACCGCGAGCAACATGCTGCCGCGCTGCTGTGGGTCAGCCACGACCCTGAACAGGTGCGGCGTGTCGCGCATCGCCACTGGCGCCTAGCGGGAGGGCGTTTGCAGGACCTGGAGGGCGCGACATGAATATCATTGCACTTGACGCTTGGGATTTGAGTTTGGCGGCGCTGCTGGTGCTGAGCCTGGCGGGTCTGAGTTTGAGATTGCGGCTCGGGGTAAGCAGGCAATTATTGGTGGCGGCGTTGCGCACCGCGGTGCAGCTGACCTTGATCGGTTTGGTGCTCAAGCTGCTGTTCGCCAACGTGCATCTCGGTTGGATGGTCGCCATGGCGACGTTCATGCTGTTGGTGGCCGGGCGTGAGGTGATGGCGCGCCAGCAGCGACGGTTCGGTGGTCCGTGGGGCTACGGGCTCGGAACCCTATCCATGTTTGTCTCTTCGTTTACGGTGACCCTGCTGGCCCTATTGGTGATGGTCAAGGCGCGGCCGTGGTACACGCCTCAATACGCCATTCCGTTGCTGGGCATGGTGTTGGGAAATGCCATGAGTGGCATCGCCTTGGGATTGGACCGCTTGAGCCACGGCGCCTGGCAGCAGCGCCGTGCCATCGAGGCGCAATTGCTGCTGGGGTTTACCTGGAGCGATGCCATCGCCACTACGCGTATGGAGGCCATGCGTGCCGGTATGATGCCCATCATCAATGCCATGGCCGCCGCCGGTGTGGTCAGCCTGCCGGGAATGATGACCGGCCAGATCCTGGCGGGGGCGCAGCCGGTGGAGGCAGTGAAATATCAAATCCTCATAATGTTTCTAATCACCGCGTGTACCGGTTTCGGCACCTTGATGGCGGTATGGTTGGGGTCGCGGCGCCTATTCGATGAGCGTCAGCGCCTGCGTCTCGATCGTTTGCAGGAGGCATCTTGATAGCGATGCAGCTGCGCGGCTTAAATTTGTGCTGTCGCTGATGTTTGGTCAGTTGCGGGCGATGGCGGGTAGATTATCAGCGGTCCAATTCCGGATAGTGGCGGAAGATGCCGTCCTCGTTGAACGGTAGGCGTCGTGACGAGGACAGGTAGGCGGCGATGTTGGGACGTTGCGCGACCTTGTCATGAACGGCGAACAGGGCGGGGAGTTCCGTCGCGAGGCGCGTCATCAACTTAGGGAAGGCGTAACGCAAGCCGGCGACGAGTTGGAACATGGAGAGGTCGATGTAGCTTAGCCCGCGGCCCAGCATCCAGCCTTTGCCCGTGGCATTGGCTTGCATCACGCCCTCGAAATAAATCAGGAACTGTCGCGCCCGCTCTGTGGTGAAATAACCGGCGCGGCGTAATGCCTCGCGCTTTTGCTCGTGGTAATAGAGTGCGCTGGCGATGGGATGATGGCTGTTGTGAATCTCGGCGACGAAGTCTTCTACGGTAAGCTGTAATTGATGGGCCCACAGGCGTGCCGCTTCGCTTTTGGGGGCCAACCCCAGCCGTGGCCCCAAGTATTGCAGGATGTTGGCGGTTTGCCCGATCAGCAGCTTACCCGCGCGCAGAAACGGCGGGGCGAACGGCGGCCGTTGGCTTGCAGGTGCGTGTAGCAAGCGCAGCATAGTCTTGACGCCTTGTTGGCGGGCCACGTCCACATAGTCGGCGCCCGCCTCTTCAAGCGCCAGGCGCACGAATTCGCCGCGTCCTTGAATAGTAGGCCAATAATAGAGTTCATAACGCATAAGGTTTCACCAGACGCTTGCTATCACCGGATATGTCGATCCTATGCGCTCGATCAACCCAGGCCGGCTTCCTTGCAGAATTCTGGCTGCGCCAGGGCGGCACGGTGAATGTCGGCATTGTAATAACGGGTGGCGAAGGTCTTGTCGCGGGCGGCGGTGTCACGGAAGTTGCGGATTTCCCCGTCCTTGCATGCCATGGTGGCCGACCACCAGCCAGAGGGGTAGACCGGTTGCGGGAAGTAATGGGTCTTGGTGTCTTTAAACCCGGCGTCGCCCATGGCGGCGTGCATGTCCTTGAGCAATTTCAGGTGATAAAGCGGCGATTCGCTTTGCTGTACCAATAGCCCGCCGCTGCGCAGTACCCGCTGGCATTGTTGGTAGAAGGCCTTGTTGAACAGGCCCTCCGCCGGACCGATGGGATCGGTGCTGTCGACGATGATCACGTCAAGACTGTCATCATCGGCGTCACGGACCCATTTGATGCCGTCCTCGAACAGCAGGCGAGCCCGTTCGTCGTCGCTGTCTTGGCACAATTCCGGAAAATGGATCCGCGACAAGCGGGTCACGGCCTCGTCGATGTCCACCTGCCAGACGCGTTGGACTCCTTGATGCTTGAGGACCTCATGCAGGGTGCCGCAGTCGCCGCCGCCGATGATCAGTACTTGTTTGGGGTCGGGGTGGGTGAACAACGCCGGATGACTCATCATCTCGTGATAGAGGAAGTTGTCACGGCTGGAGAGCATGTAGAAACCGTCGATGGTCATGAGCCTGCCCCAGTGCACGGTGTCGTAGATCTCGATGCGCTGGAAGGGGGTTTGTTCATCGTGGAGCTTGGCCTTGACCTGCAGGGAGAAGGCGGAGCCGTCGGCTTGATGGATTTCGGTAAACCAGGTGTTGTCCAGCGTCATGGCGGTAGCGGTCCTCGGCGGCCTCCAAAGGGCGTAAAGATACAGGATGCACGCCCCGCCGCCAATAAGCGGGACGGGGCGATTTCTTTTATAATCGGCCCATATTCACCCACCAAGGGCGGTCAAGCGCATGCGCGATTGGGACATCCAACAGGCACGGGATACCTATAACATCTCCCATTGGGGCGGAGATTACTTCGACATCAATGCCGAGGGTCATCTCCACGTGCGTGCCCGCGGCGAATCCACCCATCCCGGCGTTGACCTGTTTCAGCTCAGTCAGGAGGCCTCCGCCGCCGGCCTGTCGCTGCCGTTGCTGTTGCGGTTTTCCCATATCCTGCACGATCGTGTCGACGCCTTATGCGGGGCCTTCAGCCGCGCCATGGAGGTTGCCGGTTACCAGGGGCGTTATACCGCGGTCTATCCCATTAAGGTCAATCAGCAGAAGAGCGTGGTGGAGGAGATCCTCCGTCACGGCGGCGACCGGGTGGGACTGGAAGCCGGGAGCAAGCCGGAGTTGATGGCGGTATTGGCCTTGTCCAAACCCGACGGGGTGATCGTGTGCAACGGCTACAAGGACCGTGAATACATCCGTCTCGCCCTCATCGGCAGGCGCATCGGCCACCGGGTATACATCGTGGTGGAAAAACTGTCCGAACTGGCCACGGTGATTGAGGAGGCTCGCAAACTCGATGTGACGCCGTTGCTGGGTATGCGGGTGCGCCTGGCGTCCATAGGTCATGGCAAGTGGCAGAATACCGGCGGCGACAAGTCCAAGTTCGGTTTGTCGGCCACCCAGGCCTTGACCGCGGTGGACGAGCTGCGCCGGGCGGGCATGTTGGAATCTTTGCAGTTGATGCACTTCCATCTGGGGTCGCAGGTGGCCAACGTGCGCGATATCCAGCGTGGGGTGCGCGAGGCGGCGCGCTATTTCGCCGAATTACACAGCCTGGGCGTGAAGCTGCGGTGCGTAGACGTGGGCGGCGGCCTGGGCGTCGACTACGAGGGCACCCGCTCGCGCAGTTATTGTTCCATGAACTACAGCGTGCAGGAGTATGCCAATAACGTCATTCACTCCTTGTGGGAAATCTGCGAGCAGCTGGGATTGCCCCATCCCGATGTGATCACCGAGTCGGGGCGCGCCATGACCGCCCATCATGCGGTGCTGATTACCAATGTCATCGATATCGAACAGGCACCGGTCGATCAATCGTTGGCCGCGCCGGGTGACGATGAACCGCTGATCATTCACGATCTGTGGCAGGCGCTGCAGAGTGTGAACGATCGTTCGGTGCGGGAGGTTTATCATGACGCCGAGCATTGGGTGGCCGAAGCGCAATCCATGTTTACCCATGGTGTGCTGACCCTT
>CAYWIQ010000166.1:0-5918 GCA_964458405.1 uncultured Chromatiaceae bacterium | reverse complement strand
CCCGGATCATTGCCACCACACTTCGGGCAAAGCTTGGGTTCCGCCGCACCTCCGCCTAGCGAGCGTGTTACCGCGCTGACTGCGGTCTTGCTGTTGTTGGGGATTGTCGGTCTGTTGGTGACCATGAGCCGCAGTCCGGATCTGGCCTCGCTGCAACCCAAAAACAAGGTCACCGCCATTGACCCCACGCTGCATCCTCGCGCCCATGACTTGGCGGCGCGCGAAAAGGAGATCACCAAACGTTTTCAGGAGGCGGTGATGATGTTGCACGCCAAGCAATATGATTACGCCATCACCGCGCTGCACAGGGTTATTGAGTTGTCGCCGCGCATGCCCGAGGCCTATGTCAACATGGGATTCGCGCTGTTGGGGCTGAAAAAGTATAAGGCGGCGGGCGACTTTTTTAACGCCGCCATCAACATCCGTCCTTATCAGGCCAACGCCTACTGGGGTTTGGCCGTGTCGCTGGAAGGGAGGAAGGATCTGGAAGGCGCCCTGGGAGCGATGCGTACCTACATCCATCTCGCGCCCTCCGACCCCAATGCCCAGGACTACGTGCGTCGCGCCCGCTCCGCCATATGGGAATGGGAAACCCGTCTCAAGCGCGGTCCCTTGCCGCCGGAACAGGCCAACTTCCTCAACAAAAATGGTAAGCAGTGGGCCGAGCGTAACAGTCCGGATCACGATGCGCCCGAGAATTCTCACAGCCGTGAGTTGGTGATGAAACAGGTACCGTAGTCGCAATAGCACGCAACCCTCCATCCCAAATTTATTGTCGATCCTTGCTGTATTGGGCATGCGCGGTGCGCATCATGGGCCCAAATGAATTACCATTGGCCGATGGATAGCATGACGATCGCGATACGGCATGAGTCGGGACACACCCCCTAGCGCCGCCCCCGAGGATTGGTTGAATGAGCACGGCGACGCTTTGTACCGTCACGCCTATTTCCGTTTGCGCGACAAGATGGCGGCGGAGGATGTGGTACAAGAAACTCTTTTGGCCGCACTTAAAGGCCACGAGCGTTTCGCCGGCCGCTCTTCGCAGCGCACCTGGTTGATCGGCATCCTCAACAACAAGGTGGTGGATTACCTGCGCAAACAGATACGGGAGCAGAGCCTGGATCAGGGTGATCTGGGTGATGCCGAGTTGGAGGATTTATTGTTCGAGGCGGATGGCCATTGGCGCCGTCCCCCGTCCTCTTGGGGCGATCCCGATGCCGCCTTCGAGCAAACGGTATTTTGGCAGGCCTTCGCTAAGTGCTTGGAAGAATTGCCGGTTCGCCAAGCCCAGGCCTTCAGTCTGTGCGAGATGGATGGGGTGGGCGGCGGTGAGGCCAGTAAGGTATTGGGTGTCAGTACGACTAATATATGGGTCATTCTGCACCGTGCCCGCCTGCGTTTGAAGGAATGCCTGCAGCTCAATTGGCTGGGAGCGGGTGGATGAGATTTGGCCATGATCCGAAGTTGCGGAGGTCGTCATGCTGATGTGTAGAGAAGCCGCGCGTTTGATCACGGTCTCGTACCAGCGCCCGTTGCTCTGGCGCGAGCAGATGTCCCTGCGCGTCCATCTTGCCATATGCGATGCCTGCCGCAATTTCAAGAAACAGATGAACCTGTTGACCGACGCCGCAAAGCGTTTCGCCCTGCAGGAACAAAGCTTCATGCACCTGCAACTCGCCGACGATGCCCGCCAACGCATCAGGACGCTTATGTCGGCACAGCGCGGGGACAGGGAAGGCTCGTGACGCGCGGCCGTTCTTCTAAAGCAGGCTGCTTTTCAAGTCTATTTGGCTTTTTCGCTTATAGGGGCCAAGGCGCTTGGTATTTATCCTCTTTTTGGGTAAAGACCCTAAGGGAAAAGCTTGTTGTTCTCATCAGCGCGCATAGTTTCCGATAGAGGTCATGGAGGATTTGCCGATCGTTGCCGGGAGATGGCCCGGACGGGGTTACATTCAGTTGGAGATGCGCAGGGGATGGTTAGTCGAGCAGCATGATGATGCCGCAAGTGGCCAGAGCAATGAGCAAAGTACGTAACCCGGACCATAACCAGAATATGCCGCTGACGCGGCCCAGGAACACCCCCAGGAAAAAGACTATCGTCAGTCCGATGGCGATCGCTATAAGTAGGGGCGAAGTCGGCAAATAGTCTGAAAACCATAATGGCGAAATGATCAGTAATGAAAGCAGCATCGGCGCCAGACCATTCACCAACGCAATGAAGACGGGCATGAGGCGCGCGGCCTTGCCGTGAGCGGATTCGCCCAGGTCGGCGACCATGGCCTGTTCCAGTTTTTGTAATGAGTTTTGGCGTTCCGCCGCCTCGCTGATATAGGCGCTGGTCATGCCGCTGATCGTCAGTGCCACCGTCGCACCCAGGCAGGCACTGATGATTACCGCGGTGTGGGTCCCTGAGCTGATATGAAAACCCATGATGATGCCCAGCATGGTCAGTACGCCGTCGAAGCCGTTGACCACGAAATAGCGCCTTGCGATGGTGTGGGAGCCGGTAATCTTGAGGAACAGCGTGACTTGTTCGAGGATCTTCATGGCCGTGCAACCCGGTTTTTAGTCCTGCGCCGTACTGCTTACCTCGACCTCATCGATGCTGTGTAGGGAACCGCCAAGGCTGGTGATGGTCTCGGTAATGGCATCGAAATCGATGTCCTTTCCTTCAATAACGATTTGCACCGTTTCCGTCTTTTCATCCACCTCCTGCACGGTAAAGACAACACGATAATCGATACCATGTGCCGCGATGGCCTTGGCGAACTCCAGGCCGTTGGGCAGATGAGGTTTCAGGACATCCAGTACCAAGCGTTTCACTAGGACCATGACCGACCTTTCCAAGCTGGGTTTTGCAAACTAATTCATATCCTTCGCGAGAAAGACGTATGCTAACCATATTTATTTAAATTGTAACGCCTAAGCAGCTCGATCAATAGCCTCGGCGGTAGGGTATCTTCGCATCTCAGCCGGAAACGGTGATCTTCCAGCAATTATGAATCCGTGGGTTGCGGGCAAAATCCTCCGGGATGGTGGCGCGGCTGATGTCTTCTATATTCAATTCCGGCAGCGCTGTCGTGTCCAGCTTGAAGCTGCGTAGGTTGTTGGAGAAGACCAAGATGCCACGCGGCGCCAGTAGCCGGACAGTTGCGGTAAGCAAGGCCACATGGTCGCGCTGCACATCGAAGGTGGTATCCATGCGCGCCGAATTCGAGAAGCTGGGCGGGTCAAGGAATATCAAACCGTAGCGTTTCTTGTTGCGCGCCGCTTCCTTTATCCATTCAAGACAATCGGCCTGGATGCACTGGTGATGGGCATCACTGTAGCCGTTGAGCGCCAGGTTGTTACGCGCCCAGTCCAGGTAGGTGCGCGACATGTCGACGCTGGTGGTAGTGGCCGCGCCGCCGGCTGCGGCGTAGACGGTGGCGGTGCCGGTATAGGCGAACAGGTTGAGAAAGTGTTTGCCCGCCGCCAGATGGCGCACCATGGCGCGGGTGGGGCGATGGTCGAGGAACAGGCCCGTGTCCAGATAATCCGTGAAATTCACCAGAAAGCGCAAACCGCTCTCGTTTATTTCGTGAAATTGTTTTTCCGCGGCGAGCTTTTCATATTGGGCCGAACCCTTCTGGCGGCGCCGTACCTTGAAAAACACTTGTGCATCGGGGATCTCCAGTACCCTAGGGATCGCGGACAGCGCTTCCTGCAGCCGCGCTTGTGCCTTGGCGGGATCGATACCCTTGGGCGCCTGATATTCCTGGACATGCACCCATCGCTGCTCACCCTGATAAAGATCAACGGCCACGGCGTATTCCGGCATGTCGGCATCGTAGAGCCGATAACAGTCGATTTCCTCGCGCTTGACCCATTTGCTGAGATGCTTGAGGTTTTTGCGCAGGCGATTGGCGAACATCTCGGCGCCGGCCGTGAGCGGCGCGTCGTTAATGGCGGGGGATGCGGCGTTGCGAGGCGAGACGAACCACTGCGGCGTGACATCGAAGCACAACAGCTTGCACTCCAGCGCACCGTTGTACAGTGAATAGAGTTTGCGGGCGCGCAGCCCCATGCGCTTACCCAGATCCGGATTGCCCGTCAACACCGCCGCGTGCCAGTTGCTGAAATGCGTCTTGAGTTGTTCGCCGAGATGGGCATAAAAATATTGCAGTTCGGCGATGTCGCCCAGGCGTTCGCCGTAGGGCGGATTGGTTACCACCAAACCGGGTGTTCCCGGTTGCGTGGTGGGCGGCGTGCAGTCACCCAACTCGCGTCGCTCCACATGGATGTGGGCGGACAATCCGGCTTGGGCAATGTTGTCATGGGCGGCACGCACCGCCTGGCGGCTGGCGTCGTAGCCGATGATGGTCGGTAGTTGAGTCAAGCCGAAGTCGCGGCGTGCCTCGGCTTCGCCGGTGAGTGTTTGCCACAGGGTTGCATCATGGCCGAGCCAGCCTAGAAACCCGAAATAATCGCGCTGTAACCCCGGTGCAATGTCCGCCGCCATCAGCGCCGCTTCGATCAGCAACGTGCCGCTGCCGCACAACGGGTCGACTAGTGGGCCACTCGACTTGGCGATCTCGGGCCAGCCGGCGCGCAGCAACACCGCGGCGGCGAGATTCTCTTTCATGGGAGCGGACGTTGTATCGCTGCGATAGCCGCGGCGGTGCAGGCTGTCTCCCGATAGGTCTATGCTGACGGTGGCCTCGTCCTTGTATAAATAAATATTGATGCGCACTGCGGGTCGCTCGCGTTGTACGTCGGGCCGTCGGCCGCAGCGGTCGCGGAATTGGTCGACGATGGCGTCCTTGGCCTTGAGGGCGCCGTAGCGGCTGTGCGTGATGCGGGACTGCGCCACGCTGAAGTCGATCGCCAGACTGGTGTCTACGGACAGGTGCTGATCCCAGGCTATGGACTGTACACCCGCATACAATTCCTCGGGGCTGGCGGCGGCAAAGCGCGCCACGGGTAATAGGATGCGATTGGCGAGACGCGACCACAGGCAGGCACGGTAGGCGACGCCCAGATCGCCGGCGAAGGCGACACCGGCACGGGTCTCGCGCACGCTGGTGGCGCCTAAGCGGCGTAATTCCGCGGCCAGCAACGATTCGATGCCCTTGGGGGTGGTGGCGAAAAGGCTAAGGGACGAACTCATGGTGGAGATGTTTGGGAAAAGTGCATTCTACCTTATTGTGGTTCGATATTCCGGGCGGTGCGTAGCCTGGCCTGAAAATTAGGCTCTATTTTAAAGAAACTCTGATTCATTCCGTTGTGCTATGAACACCGGATAGCTGGTATACGCAATACTGGGCCTGGATTGTCGCATGGTTTATGGGATCACTATTTGTGTGCAGGACTGGCGGTAAACGATTCGGGTCGCCAGGGATCGTTAATGGCATCGCGATGATTCACGGTGTTACCGATCCTGGCGACGACCTTGTCCACCGCCTGGTTCAATGCATCGCTTCCCGTTTCCTCGCTGTTGCCGTAGCACAGTTGCTGTACGGCGCGCACAGTGGTGCGGATTTGCTTGTCGATACCGTGGCGGTCTTCCCATGCACTTAGGCCTTGTTCCAGGGTGCGGCTGCCGAAGGCGCTGAGTAACCGCTGTTGCATGGGGTGGTGAATGGTCGGCGGCGGTGGTTCGTGGTTGAGAGTTGGGGTCTTGACAATTTCATCCACCACCGCGCGCGGACGTCGCCACAACATCACCGACGTCGCCAGCCATAACAGGGCAAATATCACGGAGGCGATCTGCCATATAGAGGCGTTGTGTGCATCGGTCCCAACGCTTTGTGGCAGGTTCTCGGAAGGCGCTGGCTGTTGGGTAGCGGTTGCTTGTGTGCCGGCGGTTGAGGTCACGGAAAGCTTTGCGCCCGCCGATTCCGTTACCGCTAGGGTGCCGCGTTGGGGATCGAAAT
>CAYWIQ010000165.1:0-5945 GCA_964458405.1 uncultured Chromatiaceae bacterium | reverse complement strand
GAGGACGACAAGGACAAGATGACCGAAGCTGAGTTTGCCAAAAGCCGGCAAGTGCTTCAGGAGCAGATGAAGAAGCGCGAGCATTTTCTGGCGATAAAGTTTAAAGATGATAAGAAGGCCCATGATCGCACATGAGGAAAGGCGAGAAGGGGATCCTAGCGGTCATCGGGATCAGTGTCGTATCATTGGCGGCGTTCCATTATATCCGGGATCTGGGTCAAAAGCCTGATCCCGGTATTCCCTTCTACAGTACCGCATCAAAGGAATTCTCAGGTCAAGCGACTAAATTGATCGAACGCGAGCATTGCAGAGATTGTCATAGTCTATGGACCTTGAAGAATATTTTGGAATCGGTTCCGGCTCCCATGCTGGACGGCATAGGTTCGCTGCACGACGAACAATGGTTCTATCGCTATTTCTCGGCTGAAAACCCTCAAGCCATTATTCCGACGCGGCTCAAGCCTAAATATAAAATGCCGTCATACGCAAAATTGCCTGAGGCGGAAAGACGGATGTTGGCTAAATACATGGCCAGCCTGAAGGTCAAAAAATGGTACCTTGCCCATGTTAAAAAAGCGGAGCATCACGCCTTGACCGGGAAGGATTGAGCATGACCGCAACGCGCTTCAAAAAAGGTGTATTAGCGTTTGTCGCGGGTTGCCTAGTGAATTATCTGGGCGATCATCTTCTCGGTGTGCGTATTGAGCTCTTCTGGGGGCTGAAGACATTCAGCTTTTTATGGTTCCTCGACGTCTTTATCGTCCCCTTCCTCTCCGGATTGACTGTGGCGGCAATCTTTGGACTGGGTGGGAAGTGGATGGCGTATTTCCCGCCTTTTCTCGTCCGGTGCTACGGTTATTTCGAGACCATGAAGATTATCGGCGTGCCCGACGGTTCGGCATTGATGCCCTTGGGTTGGTGGGGATTTTTTGTCATCTTGGCCATCGAGTCGGCCGCCATCGGTGGTGTGATGGGGGAGATCGTTATCAAGCGTACCTACGGTCGCACACCCGTTCATACGGAATATGAGGAGCAATCGCCCAAGGCGCGAGAGAAGTCGCAGACCGATGCGTGAAAACGTTTTGAAACGGAGCGTGAGCCTAGACGATGAGGCCCGCGCCAAGCGCAAGCGCTACCTCACTGCCACCCTGGTGACTTGTGCTGTGTTGGCTATGCTGGGCGGCACGGTTCATGTGGTTATGCTGGGTGCAGATCGCATGGCGGAAATGCGTGACATGTCAACCTATAACCTCAAAGACGAACCGGAGCGCATCCGGGCTGCAGGTGAAGATGTCCAATTGCATAGGGAAAATGAACATCCCGTCAAGAAAGTGGGAACCTATACCGTCGCCGAGGCCAAGGCGCTATTAAGCCCTAAACAGTGGCACGAATTAGATACCATGATAACCATTCCGGCGGGCGACTTTATCATGGGAACCGACCGGTCTGAGGCTGATGCGCAGGACAAGCCTGCCCATCACGTTAAGCTGCCGGCCTTTGCCATAGACAAGTATCTAGTGACCAATGCCCAATATGCACGCTTTGTGGCGGCGACCGGCCATCGACCACCATTGGATTGGAAGAACGGCAAGATACCGGATGGTGAAGTGATGTACCCGGTTACAATGGTGTCTTGGTATGACGCGCGAGACTACGCTGCCTGGGCCAAAAAGCGCTTGCCAACGGAGGCGGAATGGGAAAAGGCGGCGCGTGGTCCTAAGGGGCGGCGCTGGCCTTGGGGAGATCGTATGGACGCTACCCGCTTGAATACCTATTATTCGGTGGGACATGCCACTGATGTAACTACGTACCCTAACGGTGCCAGCCCTTACGGCGTCATGGACATGGCTGGAAATGTCAGTCAATGGATGCAGGACGATTATCTACCTTATCCCGGTTCCAGCGCCCCCAAAGAGATTTTCCAGGGTAAGGTGGCGGAGGCCAAAACCGCGGAAGACCGCGCCATGAAGGTGGTCGATATGGTGCCGGTAGGGAAACGTTACAAAGTGTTACGTGGTGGTTCCTGGAAGAGCGACCCGTTTTCTACCGCCAGCTATCATCGTATATCGCAATGGCCGAATCTTGCCTCGGATTTCTTTGGTTTCCGTTGCGCAAAAGACGTTGCGGCGACGCACAAATCGAGTGATTAATATGAAGTATGTCAAAGCGCTGTGTGGGATGATTTTGGCCCTGACGTCCAACTCGGTTTGGGCCCTCGATAGCTATCGCTATCTCCATGTCTCTATCGATACGCCGTGGGCCATTTTCCTGTTCTTGCTACCCATCGTGCTGTCACCCTTTATACTGATGGCCATTCTCTACTGGCGCTTTGCCGGCAGACGGTCGCGCAAGGAAGATTCGCAACAATAATTCAGAATTAACAACATGGTGTAGAGGCGAAGGGTATGCGCAGTATAGTGGGATGCTTAAAGCCATTGGTGTGGTGCTGGTTGATCATGCATTTCGTGGCCGTCCCGGTCTATGCGGCTGACCAGCCCCCTGCCGGCGGAGACGATACGCCAGCCCAGGTAATGGAGGCCTTCAACAAAAGCGATAATGACAAGCCCATTAATCAGGGTATCAGCGATCATAGAAAACAACAGATCATGTTTGGCATGGGTATCGCGTTGTTGATCTTTATCATTACTACCGTGACGCTGGGTATCGCCATGGTGATGTTTGCCAAACCGGTGTTCGTCGCGCATATGATCTTCGCCGGCTTCAGTCTCACGCTTGCCATCGCCCATGCCATCGTCGCCATTGTCTGGTTCTTCCCCAAATAAGATGCCTCGCCGCGCTTTTGCTAGTTACCCCGCGAGATACCGGCATCGCTTTCCGTCCCCGTGACAGTTGATTCCCGCCGTTTGACCTTAGCCGTATTGGCGGCGTTGTACACCATGTCAGGACTGACCTCGCTGGCGTACGAAGTACTGTGGGCACGCATGCTGTCTCAGCAGTTCGGGGTCAGTATATTCGGCGTGGTGATCACTGTGGCCGCCTTCATGGCCGGTTTGGGTGTAGGAAGTTGGTTGGGCGAGCGCTGGCGGCGGTTGGCGGCGCCATTGCGGATATTCGGTATGCTGGAGGCGGGTGTTGCTGTCTATGCCTTGGCATTGCCGGGCTTGATGCGGCTATTACAACACGCGCTGGCGGGGTGGGCGGTTCTGCTGGCGCTACCATCTTGGTATGGCATACAAGCAGTGTCGGCCTTGCTTATGTTGTTTTTACCGGCCTGCGCCCTGGGAATAGGTTTCCCTTTGATACTGCGTGCCGCCGAGGGCATGGTCATGCCGGTGGGTCGTCTTTACGGCCTGAATACCTTGGGGGCCTGTCTGGGAGCCCTGCTGCCGCTGGCGCTGTTGCCCACCGTGGGATGGGCATTGTCCGTGCGTTACATCGCCGCGGTTGGCATCATGGTAGGTATAACGGCGTTGGTGGTAGCGCGGCGCTTTACCATGCCCGCTGCGGTGAGTGCCGTGGAAACACCGCGCGTTCTCTGGCGGGATTTGCTGGCTTATGCCGGTATCGGCGCAGCTGCATTGATGTTGGAGATAGGTTGGACCCGCTTGTATGGCATGTTGCTACTGCGTACCGAGTACGTCCTAGCGGTGATTCTGGCGGTGTTCCTGGCGGGTTTAGCCTTGGGTAGTCTCGCGGTTAGGCGCTATCACTCCCGGCATTGGTGGACGATCCTGCCGCTGGCGGCGGCGGGGTGGGTGGTGGCGGGGTTATGGGCCTTGCCGTGGCTGGCGCAGTGGGCGGACACCGTACAGTTTCAAAGCCTGACGGCGGCGCTATTCGCCCAGGGGATGATGATCGCGATGTTCACCCTACCGGTGACCTTGACCTTTGGGGCATGGTTGCCCTTATTGAGCGCCCGTCATGGCGATGATCAAGCCAGGTCGGTCGCCACCCGCCTTTACGGTATTAATGCCCTGGGAGCGGCCCTGGGCGCCATAGTGGCGGGTTTTGTATTGATCCCTGCCATCGGTACCGAAGGGACCATCATCGTGGCCGCGTTGCTGATCGTCGTCTGCGCGCTGGCGTGGGCAGATGGCATTCGCTTGCCTGTGGCGGGCGGTGCATTGTTGCTGGCGGCCATTCCGGTATGGCACCTGCCGGCGGTCAATCGCTTGTTGCCGGTAACCCAGGCGAACTCTCACGATTTATTCTTTCACGAAGACGCTGTTTCCATCACCCACGTGGTGGAGGAGCGGGATGGGCAACGGGTGCTGCTGGCGGACTTGCAGCGTATGGACGCATCCACCGCACCTGCGGCGGTGGCCTCGCAGCATAACCAGGCGCGGCTCCCCTTATTGCTGCACCCAGCGCCCCACAAGGTATTGTTCCTGGGCATGGGAACCGGAATTTCCGCGGCGGGTTCGCTACCGTTTCCGGCGCTGCAGCGGACGGCGGTGGAACTGTCGCGAGGGGCCATCACCGCCGCCGCTACCTGGTTCGCGCCGGTTAACCAAGGCGTGACCCGGCGGATGCGGGTAGTACATGACGACGCGCGCCACTATTTGATGCGGACCCGGGAAAAATACGATGTCATCGTCGGCGACCTGTTCCATCCCGATTTGGTGGGGCGGAGCAATTTATTGTCGGTGCAGCAATTCGAACGGGCAGCGCACCGCCTGACGCCAGGCGGTATCTACGTGCAGTGGTTGGCGCTCAATCAATTCGATCTGCAATCATTGAGTACCGTGTTGCGGGGATTTCAACGGGTCTTTCCGAATATGTGTCTGTTTGTCGACGGTTTTCGTTTGGCCTTGGTCGGTCCGCGTGATCGCCTAGGGGGTGCTCAGGCGCTACTCGCCAACCTGAGGCGCATGGCCCCTGATGCGCAAGGGGAGGCCAGCGGTCACGAAGGACCGTGGACGTGGTTGGGGCGTTATTGGGGCAACATCAAGCTGCCTACGGGGCCGGTACAGGATGAGTGGGCTCCCCACATCGAATTTGGTCTGCCGGTCGCACGCTATAGCGGTGCGCTGGATCTGGCCGGGTTGCTGGATTGGCTGGTGGCGCATCGTCCCAGCCTGAGTCGGGCCGAGGCTGACCTGCATATTGCGCCGGCGGATGCCGAACAGTTCGAACGGGCCTACGCCGGGGCCGAATTGGCCATGCGTGCCTGGGCCGCTGAGATCCACGGCAACGAGCTGGAATCAGAGCGTCTGCTGCGGTTGGCCTATGATGCCAACCCCAAGGACCGCTGGATCGCCTTTACCTTGGCGGATCGTATGATGGCCACCCTACCGATGGCATTGCAGCGGGGTATGGACAAACGTCAGGCGCTGCAGGCGGTGTTGCGCATCTTCCCGGATGATCCCGACACCCTGCGGGCCTTGTGGCACCTGGAGGCATCTGCGGGCCATAGCGAGAAAGCCCAGAAATACCGCTCGCGTCTGGCGGCGCTCAGCCCGCTGGATAGTGAAATTCGTGAACCTGTATCAAAGCATTAAGGTCTTAATAGCTTTGCCCCTCAGATGAAAATGGGTGAGGGCCATGGTACCCTGAAAATCATGGATTACGACAAAACCTTGAGCAAAATTCCGGTAGTGGTAGAAGGGGCGCGGGCTGCGCCTAACTATCATTGGCGCCGTCGTGCCGTGCAGGGCTTTATTATCCTGTTGGCGGTGTTGATCCCCATCACCGGCTTGTTCCGCATTGACCCCATAGATGGAGCCTTCGTGGTCCTGGGGCGTCAGATTTGGTTCTCGGATTTCTTTATTGTAGTCGGGTTGTGGTTGGCCATCTCTACTGGTTTGGTGACGACCTATTCCAGTCTGGGTACCGCATTTTGCGGTTGGGCGTGTCCCCAAAACACGCTATCGGAATGGGGTAACCGGATGACGCGGCGCCTGTTGGGCAAACGGGCCGAGGTCAGCCTCAACGGCGAGAAGATGCGGGTCTCTGCGGGTAAGAACAAGTGGCGCAACTGGGCG
>CAYWIQ010000164.1:0-5975 GCA_964458405.1 uncultured Chromatiaceae bacterium | reverse complement strand
TGCAGGTCAGCCTGGGTTCCTATGTTGTAGTGAATCAGTTTACCTGGTCACTTTACGACTTCGAGCGGAACGGTCCTTATTTTTGGGAGCAGGAATACGACACGTTATTGAAGAGGCATGATCGCCTTTATGCCGAGGATCTGTCTTTGTTGTACGACTGGGGGCATGGTGATACGGATCAACGTCTGTTGGTGGGGCCCAGCTTCGAGATAGTCCATGCGACGGGCGCAGGGCTGACGCGGACCCGGTTGGGACTGAGTCTGTATTTCGAGCCCGCCTCTCACGGATCTAGTGCAGATTACCGGGTTCGGCCGCGGGTCTATTTCCAGGTGGGGATCAATACTCACGATAGAAATCAGGGGGGACGTGCCTATTTTATGGGGGGGGTCGGTGCCGAGTTCGACTTTAATTAGCGGTATGCCGCAAGCGGTCATGCAGTATGGCCGAGATACATCTTCACTGCAGTCATAGTTGCGACGGCACGCGGTGGGTACGTACTATCAGCCGCGTTGCTGTACGAGAAGATTCTACCTCTAAGGTGCCGCTGCAACCGTCCGCTCATCGCTTTCCACGGTCGTATAGGCATGCAGGTGCTGTGACCAGGCGGCGGCCAGGGTTGCCTGCGCTGTCTGTGCCGTGACGCTATTTAGACCTTCTATGCGTTCCGCGAATTCGGGGTGGCGCTGTAGATAGATTGCCTCCCGTGCCAGCCGCTCCATGATGCTGTCAGGGTGGTCTTCATCGATGACCAGGCCTGCTATTAAGTGACGGCGGGCGATCTCCAATTCGGGGATACTTATTCCGTCCTGCAACAGCCGATCGACGCTGGCACGCACGATTTGGCGGCAGGTGTCCATATCTCGGGGGTCGCAGGCGGTCTGAATCATCCAGGTGCCGACGTCGCTGTAGAACTCAAGTCGGGAATGGATGCCATAGACCAGCCCGCGCCGTTCCCGCAATTCCTGAAAGAGGCGCGATGATGAGCCGCCGCCCAAGACATGATTGGCGACCAGGCGGGCATAGTGATCTTCACTGTCGGCCGCCGGGATAGGCATGATCCACAGCAATTGGCTTTGTTCACCGGGCAGCGTAACGGCGTGTTCACCGGGTGCGAAGCGTGGTGCCGCCTGCGTTGGCGCTGTGCCGGTAGGCAGGGTTGCTAAGGTTTGGCAGGCCGCGACCAGGGCCTCGTGCCTAATATCCCCGGCGGCGACTACCCACACCCGATCGCCGTTGAGCTGATCATTCATATAGTCGCGCAAGCCGGTGGCAGAAGCGCTTTCAATGAGTTCACGATGGCCGAGAATGGGTTGGCCCAGTGGGTGATCCGGCCAGGCCAAGTGGGTGGCGCGATCCTCCAACGCCTCCTCGGGGGTATCCTCGATCATCGCCATTTCTTGGAGGATCACCTGTCGTTCCAGCGCCACATCCTGATCGTCGAAACGCGGCTGGCACAGCATGTCGCCGAGTAATTGAACCAATTCCGCTACATCCTCCTTCGGTACCAGGCCGTGCAAGGCGGTCAGCTCCCGACCGGTATGGGCGTTGATCTGGCCGCCCATGGCCTCCATGCGCAGGGCCAGGGTGGCGGCGTCGAGCCGCTCTGTACCTTTGAAGAACAGGTGTTCGAGAAAATGGGCGTAGCCGGTTTGGGTGGGGGTTTCATGGCGTGTACCGTTCAACAGCCAAATGCCAAGGGCAACGCTACGGTGACTGGGCATCCGCTTGCTGATGATGCGGACGCCGTTGGGAAGAGTCGAAGTACAAATCATTTCATTAGACTGTCTGGTCGGCCGGTTTTATTGATGGCAGTATTTTAACGTAAGCCCGCGGGATAGGGCGGTCAGGTTTTGCACCGTTAAAGTGCAATTCGTCGGGCTGACGTGCCAAAGTAATGCGCAACGCATCCATGGCCGTCGCCACGGAAATTCTGACATATCGGCGTGGCGCACCAAAATAAAACAATTCTTTCCCGAACGTTCTGAAGTTACAGCGAATTCATCTCCTTCAATCCCGGCAACGGGAGTTGGCTACGGACGATAAGCGCGCCGGACAGAGATACTGGCACATGGCTTGCTCTGGAAGGCTTTGAATCCGAGAACGTTGCGGCGCAGCGATCCAGCGACGTTTTTGAGACGACTAGGGTTCCGGTCCAGTTTCGTGGGCGTCCGGTCCGAGGGTCGTCGGCCTCCATGGCGGGGTTACACGGCGGGACAAAAGCCCGGGAGATTCGGTTACTCACACCTTTTGTTCAGCATAAAACCGACAGCGGAGAGGAGAAAAATATGTATTACAAAACACCTAAGCGCAGTACCTTTGCCCTGGGTGGCAAGGTCCGCCGCCATCACCCCAGTTTCGACAAAACCCAGCTGCACGGCTGGAAGGCCATGCACAAGGAGGCCGAATTGCCCCATGCCGGTTGGGAGGCGGAGGAGAAGCGCGGCCTGGAGCTGGGCCTGCCCGGCGCCGACAGCATCGAAGACAAATCCATCCCCACCTTTTCCCGCGGCGAGCTGCCCCATTTCGCCGGCATTAACACCTTCATGAAGGCGCCCTATGTAGAGGACGTCAAGGACGTGAGCAAGTACGATGTGGCCATCATGGGTGTGCCCTTCGACGGCGGCACCACCTATCGCCCCGGCACCCGCTTCGGACCGCAAGGCATCCGCCGCATCTCGGCGTTGTATACCCCTTATAACTATGAGATCGGTGTGGACCTGCGCGAGCAGATGAGCATGTGCGACATCGGCGACGTGTTCACCATCCCCGCCAACATCGAGAAGACCTTCGACCAGATCTCCAAGGCCACCGCTCACGTGTTCGCCAGCGGCGCCATGCCGGTGATCCTGGGCGGCGATCATTCCATCGGTTTCCCCACGGTGCGCGGCATCGCCAGCCAGACCGACAAGAAGATCGGCATCATCCATTTCGATCGTCACGCGGATATCCAGGAAAAGGATCTAGACGAACGCATGCACACCACACCGTGGTTTCACGCCACCAATCTGCCCAACGTGCCCGCCACCAACCTGGTGCAGGTGGGTATCGGCGGCTGGCAGGTGCCGCGCCAGGCGGTGAAGGAGGCGCGCAAGCGCGATACCACCATCATCACCATGAACGACGTCGAGCAATTGGGACTGGATAAGGTGGCGGAGATCGCCTTGGAAATGGCATGGAAGGACGCCGATGCGGTGTACATCAGTTTCGACATCGATTGCGTCGACGCCGGTTTCGTGCCCGGCACCGGCTGGCCCGAACCGGGCGGCTTCCTCCCCCGTGAGATTCTGTATCTGTTGGGCAAGGTCGCCCGGGAAGGCATCTGCGGCATGGAGGTGGTTGAGGTCTCGCCGCCTTACGACATCTCGGATATCACCTCCTTGATGGCCATGCGCGCCATCGTCGACGTGCTGGGCACGGTGGTGGCGCACGGCAAGATGGGCAGCCATCGCCATATGATCCGCGGTTGGGGTGGGTGAACTCGGATGGCGAATGCGGCGGCTCAGATGCAGGTTCAGGCGCGGGACGATGACGGCTGGCGTGCCTCCCTGCAGTTGGGTTTCGAGCGACGCGGCGCGCGCAGCGTCTGTCATCAGCGGCGCCACTTCGGACCACTGCGGGTGCAACGGCCTTTTTATCCGGAAGGTGAAGAAGTTTGTCATGTGTATGTGTTGCACCCGCCCGGCGGAGTGGTGGGCGGCGATGTGTTGGAGATAACCGTCGAACTAAATCGCGCGGCCGCGGCCTTGCTTACCACCCCGGCGGCGGGAAAGTTTTATCGCAGCGCCGGTCCCTTGGCGCGGCAACGGCAAACCCTGCATGTCGCTGGCGGCGCGGTGCTGGAATGGTTGCCGCAGGAGACCATCGTCTTCGACGGCGCCGGCGCGGCCATGACTACCCGGGTGAACCTGGAGGACGATGCCGGTTTTATTGGCTGGGAGATTGTGTGTCTCGGTCGGCCCGCTGCCGGTTCGAAGTTCGCATCCGGCGTGGTGTCGCAGACGTGGGAGATCCGGCGCAACGGCCAGCCTTTGTTGATTGAACGCGCTGTGTACGATGGCGAAGGGGGCGCGTTAAACGCGTCATGGGGGCTGGCGGGCCAGCCGGTGAACGGCAGCCTGGTGTGTGTCGGTGATTGTGCGGCTGTGATTGAAGCGATCCGCACCGCGACGGCCGCATTGGATATTGAAGGGTTGTTCAGCGTGACCCAGCTGGCCGGGGTATTGATCTGCCGCTATCTAGGTCCTCATAGCGACGAGGCGAAAAGTTGCTTCATCGCAGCGTGGGAGATTTTGCGGCCGCTGGTATTGCAACGCGCAGCCTGTCCGCCGCGCATCTGGGCGACCTGAGCGGTTTGCTGTTGTATTGAGAAGGAGAGGTTATGGAACTCACGCCCCGTGAAAAAGACAAGTTGCTGCTGTTCACCGCGGCCTTGCTCGCCGAGCGGCGCAAGGACAAGGGGATCAAGCTCAATTATCCCGAGGCGGTGGCCTATATCTCGGCCGCCATTCTCGAGGGCGCACGGGAAGGCAAGAGCGTCGCCCAATTGATGAGCGATGGCGCCGGCCTGTTGACCCGGGAGGATGTGATGGAAGGCATAGCGGAAATGATTCCCGAGGTGCAGGTGGAAGCCACCTTCCCCGACGGTACCAAGTTGGTGACGGTGCATAACCCGATTGTCTGACATGGTTCACGCAAAGGCGCAATGACAATGACGACCTTATTGCTGGCAGTAGTGTGTCTTTGCGTGAGCCGCTTAATCAAAGGAGAGCGCCATGATTCCAGGTGAGATTGCGACCGCGGAAGGTGAAATCGAACTCAATGTGGGGCGACCGACCTTGCGCATCGTCGTCACCAACAGCGGCGACCGGCCCATACAGGTGGGTTCCCATTATCATTTTTACGAAACCAATGCCGCGCTGCAATTCGATCGTCAGCCGACCTGGGGCAAACGTCTCAATATCGCAGCGGGTACCGCGGTGCGTTTCGAGCCGGGACAGCGGCGCGAAGTGGAACTGGTAGGTTATGTGGGTGAACGGCGGGTGTTCGGCTTTCAAGCCAAGGTGATGGGAGAGTTAGGGGACAACCCATGAGCCGAATTGCACGCAGCGCCTATTCGGAGATGTACGGACCCACCACCGGTGACCGGGTGCGCTTGGGTGATACCGCATTGTGGATCAAAGTGGAGAAGGATTTTACGGTTTACGGTGAAGAGGTAAAGTTCGGCGGCGGCAAGGTGATTCGCGACGGCATGGGGCAGAGCCAGCGTACCTCTAAAGAAGTGGTGGATACGGTGATCACCAACGCCCTGATCCTCGATCACTGGGGGATCGTCAAGGCGGACGTCGGTATCAAGGACGGACGCATCGCTGCCATCGGCAAGGCCGGTAACCCCGACGTGCAACCGGAGGTGACCATCATCATCGGCCCCGGCACCGAAGTGATTGCAGGGGAGGGCTTGATCGCCACCGCCGGTGGCATCGACGCCCACATCCATTTCATCTGCCCGCAGCAGGTGGAAGAGGCGTTGATGTCCGGCGTCACCACCATGCTGGGCGGCGGCACCGGTCCGGCGGCGGGGACCAACGCCACCACCTGCACGCCGGGGCCGTGGTATATCCAACGCATGCTGCAGGCCGCGGAAGGCCTGCCCATGAATCTCGGTTTTCTCGGCAAGGGCAACGCCAGTCGTCCCGAAGCCTTGGCGGAACAGCTGGAAGCCGGCGCCATGGGTCTCAAGCTCCATGAGGATTGGGGCACCACGCCGGCGGCCATTGATAATTGTCTTAATGTCGCCGAGCAATACGATGTACAGGTGGCCATCCATACCGACACCTTGAACGAGTCGGGTTTCGTCGAGGACACCCTGGCGGCATTCAAGGGCCGTGCCATTCACACCTATCACACCGAGGGCGCCGGCGGCGGCCATGCGCCGGATATCATCAAGGTCTGCGGCGAGGCCAACGTGCTGCCGTCCA
>CAYWIQ010000163.1:0-5992 GCA_964458405.1 uncultured Chromatiaceae bacterium | reverse complement strand
AGAGGAAAATGCGGGCAAGGCGACGCTGGCCATCGAGTTGAAGTATTACCAGGGCGCGCCGGTGATCAGTATGATCAGACGGGTCAGCACCCCCGGTCTGCGTTCCTACAAGGGTAAGGATGAATTGCCGAAGGTGCAGGACGGCTTGGGGATTGCGATCGTCTCGACCTCGCAAGGGGTGATGACCGACCGTGCCGCGCGAGCCGCCGGCCATGGCGGTGAAATCCTGTGCTACGTCGCATAATGATGGGTGGTGGCTAATGTCTAGAATTGCAAAATATCCGGTGCCCCTCCCCGCGGGCGTTGAAGTGAACCTCGGCGCAGAGCGTGTGACCGTGAAAGGCAAGAAGGGATCCTTGGAGCTCGCCCTGCATCCCGCAGTGGAGATCGTCAACAAGGACAATGTCCTGACCTTCGCGCCGCGTGATCAGCACCCCAAGTCGGATGCCATGGCCGGGACCTTCCGTGCCCTGCTCAACAATATGGTGACCGGCGTCAGCGCCGGTTTCGAGAAGAAACTCGAGTTGGTCGGCGTAGGTTATCGTGCCCAGGTGCAAGGTAAGGCATTGAACTTAACATTGGGTTTTTCCCATCCCGTGGTGTACCCGATTCCCGAGGGAATCACCGCCGAGACCCCGAGTCAGACGGAAATCGTCATCAAGGGTATGGATAAGCAGAAAGTAGGACAAGTGGCCGCGGATATCCGCGCCTTCCGTCCGCCGGAGCCTTACAAGGGTAAGGGTGTCAAATATGCGGATGAGCGCATCATCCGCAAAGAGGCCAAAAAGAAATAGTAGGTGTCAGCCGTGGACAAGAAACAAAGTCGTTTACGCCGTGCCCGTCGCATTCGGGCCACCATCAATAAATTGCGGGTACACCGCTTGTGCGTGCATCGTACGCCCCGGCATATCTATGCCCAGGTCGTCGCACCCACTGGTGGGAAGATTGTGGCCAGCGCCTCGACGGTGGAAGCCACCCTTAAGGGTGAGCTCAAGGGTACGGGCAACAGCGCGGCCGCGGCCGCGGTGGGTAAGTTCATCGCGGAGCGGGCCAAGGCGGCCGGAGTTACAGAAGTGGCTTTCGACCGTTCCGGTTTCAAGTATCACGGGCGCGTCAAGGCCTTGGCCGACGCTGCGCGTGAAAATGGTCTCCAGTTCTAAGGGGCAACATTATGGTGCGTTTTGAAGCTGCTACCGAAGGTAGTGAAGATCTCCAAGAGAAGCTGGTGGCCGTGCGTCGTGTCGCCAAAGTGGTTAAAGGCGGCCGCATCTTCGGTTTCTCCGCGTTGACGGTGGTCGGCGACGGCAATGGCCGGGTCGGATTCGGCCGCGGCAAGGCCCGTGAGGTGCCGGCGGCTATTTCCAAGGCCATGGAAGACGCGCGTCGCAACATGCGTAGCGTCAACCTCAAGGGCGTGACCCTGCAGTATCCCATCAAGGCGCGTCACGGCGCGGCCAAGGTGTTCATGCAGCCGGCCTCCGAAGGTACCGGTATCATCGCCGGCGGTGCCATGCGCGCGGTGTTCGAGGTGTTGGGGGTGCGCGATGTATTGGCTAAATGCATCGGATCCAACAATCCGGTGAATGTGGTGCGGGCGACGGTCAAGGCCCTCAATCAGATGACGGACGCGGAGACGGTGGCTGCCAAGCGCGGCAAGAGCGTCGAAGAAATTTCGGGATAGAGACATGGCGGCAAAAAAACAACTTAAATTGACCTTGGTGCGCAGCCGGTTCGGCCGCGGTCCGGGGCACACCGCGTGTGTGGCGGGCCTGGGCTTGCGCCGTATGCATCACAGCGTGGTGCTGGAGGATACCCCCGCGGTCCGGGGCATGGTGCAAAAGGTTTCCTATCTGCTCAAGGTTGAGGAGCTGTAATATGCGTTTGAATACGCTTAAATCGGCGCCGGGCGCCAGACAGTCCGCGAAGCGTGTGGGTCGTGGTATCGGATCCGGGTTGGGCAAGACCTGTGGACGCGGTCATAAGGGGCAGCATGCCCGTGCCGGCGGCTTCCATAAGGTGGGTTTCGAAGGCGGTCAGATGCCTTTGCAACGCCGCTTGCCCAAGGTGGGGTTTCGTTCGGCTATGGCCCGTGAATCTGCGGAAGTCCGTCTCCACGAATTGGCCAAGGTCGGCAGCGAGGTGATCGATTTGGCGGCGCTCAAGGCGGCGAATATCGTGCCGGCCTATACTCAGCGCGCCAAGGTGATCCTGTCCGGCAAGGTGGAAACGGCCGTGACCCTGCGCGGTGTGGATGCGACCAAGGGTGCGCGTGCGGCCATAGAGGCGGCGGGCGGCAAGGTCGAAAGCTAGTCCGGTCCCCGTATGGCCAATCCACTCGGCGACATAACCAAATGGGCTGAGCTCAAGCGGCGTCTGCTGTTTGTGCTGGGCGCGCTGGTGGTGTTTCGGATTGGCGCGGCGGTGCCGGTGCCCGGGATCAATCCTGCGGCGCTGGCGGCGCTGTTCGATCAGCAGAAGGGTACCATCATCGACATGTTCAACATGTTCTCCGGTGGTGCCCTCAAACGGGTGGCGGTGTTCGCCCTGGGGGTGATGCCCTATATTTCCGCATCCATTATCCTGCAGCTGCTGACGCAGATTTCGCCGAAGCTGGAGCAGATCAAGAAAGAAGGCGAGTCGGGGCGGCGCAAGATCTCGCAGTGGACGCGCTACTTAACGGTGGTACTGGCGACCTTCCAGGCTCTGGGTGTGGCCATTGCCCTGCAACGTCAGCAGGTGGGCGGGGTGTCGGTGGTGATCGATCCCGGCCCGGGTTTTATGATTACGGCGGTTATCACCCTGGTGACCGGGACGATGTTCCTGATGTGGCTGGGTGAACAAGTGACCGAACGCGGCATCGGTAACGGTATTTCGCTCATCATCTTCTCGGGTATCGTGGCGGGTTTGCCGCGTGCTATCGGCGGTTCGTTGGAGCTGGCGCGGACCGGGGAACTGCAGCCGCTAACGGTGTTGTTTTTATTCGCGTTGGTGGTGCTGGTGACCGGATTTGTAGTGTTTATAGAACGCGGGCAGCGACGCATTACCGTGAATTATGCCAAGCGCCAACAGGGGCGGAAGGTTTATGCCGGGCAGACCAGCCATCTGCCGTTGAAGCTCAACATGGCCGGGGTAATCCCGCCGATTTTTGCTTCGAGCATCATTTTGTTTCCGACCACCATGGCGGGTTGGTTCGCCAACGGCGGTGACTCGGGGATGCGCTGGTTGCAGAATTTGACGGCCGCCCTAACGCCCGGGCAGCCGATTTATGTGCTGGTCTACGCCACGGCCATAATATTTTTCTGCTTTTTCTATACGGCCATGATGTTTAATCCGCGCGAAACCGCGGACAATTTGAAAAAGTCCGGCGCGTTTGTCCCCGGTATCCGGCCGGGCGAGCAGACTGCCAAATATGTGGATTCGGTGATGACCCGCCTGACATTGGCGGGGGCGGCATATGTGACCTTGGTATGTCTGCTGCCGGAATTTTTGATCGTCAACTTGAATGTACCGTTCTATTTCGGCGGGACCTCATTGTTGATCGTAGTGGTGGTGGTGATGGACTTCATCGCCCAATTGCAGGCTCACTTGATGTCGCATCAGTACGAGGGCCTGATGAAGAAGGCAAATCTGCGCGGCTCGCGTTGAAGCCTCTTTAGTGAAAACTGTGTGGAGATTTGAGAGATGAAGGTACAGGCATCAGTGAAAAAGGTCTGCCGCAACTGCAAGATCGTGCGGCGTAAGGGTGTGATCCGGGTGATCTGCACCGAGGCGCGACACAAGCAGCGTCAGGGCTGATTAGCGCTAGGGGAGGTGTCGGCCGCAGGCCGCGCCGTTATTGAAATTTACAGGAAAAACTGTAGAATTACGCGTTTTTACATGGCGCTTGGTACGGTTGGGGAGATAGTTGAATGGCGCGCATAGCTGGGATAAACATTCCGGTTCATAAACATACGGTGATCGCACTGACCTCTATTTACGGGATCGGGCGCTCTTCTGCTCAGGATATCTGCCAGGCGGCGGGTGTAGCGACCGATGCCAAGGTGAAGGATTTGACCGAGGCGCAGTTGGAATCCTTGCGCGGTGAAATCGCCAAGATCAAGGTCGAAGGTGACCTTCGCCGCGATATATCCATGAATATCAAGCGGTTGATGGATCTCGGGACCTATCGCGGTCTTCGCCACCGCCGGGGTTTGCCGCTACGCGGTCAGCGGACGCGGACCAACGCCCGTACCCGCAAGGGTCCGCGGCGGATGGTTAAGAAGTAAGTTATATTACTGTTTTTATTTAGGATAATCTTGTATGGCTAAAGCGACTGCGCGTACTCGCAAACGCGTCAAGAAAAACGTGGTGGATGCCGTGGCCCATATCCAGGCCTCGTTCAACAACACCATCATTACCATCACCGACCGCCAGGGCAATACCCTGTCGTGGTCTACGGCGGGTGCCTGCGGCTTCAAGGGTTCGCGCAAGAGTACACCGTTCGCGGCCCAGGTGGCGGCCGATAAGGCCGGCCAAGCCGCCGCGGACTACGGGGTGAAGAACGTGGACGTGTTGGTTAAGGGTCCCGGCCCCGGTCGTGATTCGGCGGTGCGCGGTCTGCACGCTGCGGGGTTCAAGGTTAATAGCATCACCGACGTGACGCCGATCCCCCACAACGGTTGTCGCCCGCCCAAGAAGCGTCGTGTCTAGGTCTGGAGGTTAACGTGGCAAAGTATATTGGTCCGAAATGTCGTCTCTGCCGGCGCGAAGGTGAAAAGCTGTTCCTCAAGGGCGAGAAGTGTTTTACTTCCAAGTGCGCGGTGGAAAAGCGCGCCTTCCCGCCCGGCCAGCACGGCCAACGCCGCGGTCGCCTGTCCGACTACGCCGTGCAGCTGCGTGAGAAGCAGAAGCTGCGCCGTGTCTACGGCGTTCTGGAAGGTCAATTCCGTGGTTATTACACCGAAGCGGCGCGTCGCAAGGGTTCCACCGGTGAGCGTCTGTTGCAGTTGCTGGAGTGCCGCTTGGATACGGTGGTGCACCGTATGGGTTTCGGCGCCTCCCGCGCCGAGGCGCGTCAAATGGTGCGTCACGATGCCATCTTCGTTAACGGCCGTAAGGTGAACATCCCCAGTTATCAGGTCAAGCCCAGTGACGTCATTTCCGTGGCCGAACCCGCCAAAAAGCACTTGCGGGTGCAGGCTGCACTGGAACTGGCGCAACAGCGCGGTTTCGCCGACTGGCTGGATGTAGACGTGGAGAAGATGCAGGGCATCTTCAAGGCCGTCCCCGAACGGAGTGATTTGCCTGCCGAGATCAACGAACATCTGGTCGTCGAGTTGTACTCGAAGTAACGGTATTGTTGTAACAACGGCAGGACAGCAGCGCGAAGCGATTCGCGCTTAGACAAGAGGGTGATTCATGCAATCAGTTGCAGATTTTTTAAAGCCGCGTTCGGTTGATGTACAGGTTAACGATCCCAGCCGCGCCAAGATAACCATCGAGCCGCTGGAAAGGGGTTTCGGTCATACTCTGGGAAACGCGCTGCGCCGTATCTTGTTGTCATCCATGCCCGGCACTGCGGTGACGGAAGTGGAGATAGAAAACGTCCTGCACGAATACACCACTATCGAAGGTGTACAGGAGGACGTTACCGATGTTCTCTTGAACCTGAAAGGTCTCGCGATCAAGATGAACGCGAAAGATGAGGCATATCTGAGCCTGCATAAGTCGGGACCTGGTGAGGTGCGTGCAAGCGATATCAGCGTTGACCATGACGTGGAAATCGCCCTCGCGGGCGTGAAAGATGTCGATAAACTGCTGCGGGTTGCGATCGACCAACGGAAACCAGGAACTCTGCACCTGGACCATGATCCGATGCCCCCGGCGAAACGTGTGATACGCGTCGGGCATCGTGTAGGCGACTTTCGTCACCTGGCCCGGCTCAAAAGGTTTTGGCTCGGAGTAACTGTCGCGGAACCGGCCCCGCATCACTTCGCCGCGCACAAGCTGCTGA
>CAYWIQ010000162.1:0-6019 GCA_964458405.1 uncultured Chromatiaceae bacterium | reverse complement strand
GTCCAATAAATGCACAGCGCTGTTTTTGTCGGAACGCCACCATCTCTTATAGGCGAAAAATCCCCCTCCGATGAGCAACCCGTTTATCAGAATTACTTGGCCAATGACCAGATACCAATTGACGCTCATGCCATCTTGCTTTTGCTGTCCGTCGGAACCGGGCTTGGTTGCGGCAGGTGCTTCCGTTTGAGCTTTGGCATTGTCTGCGTTGCTCGTCATATCCTGGCTATCGGCTTGCGGTGGCGGAGTAGGTGCAGGCGCCGATTGCGCCGCGGCTGGTTCGGGTTTGGGCGGTGCTTCAGGTGCAGTTACACCGCTGGCACTGAATTTATATGGCCCCAACTGCGCTGAAACCGGTTTTCCGCCCGGTTGGTTTCCTGTCACCTTGAATTCCACCTGATAACCACCCGGTTCGGTGAAGTCCTTCAATTCCGAACGCCACTCGGCGGGGCCGGTTCGTCCCAGTGCGACGTCTCTGGACTTATCATCGCTGTCGGTGACCACAGCCGTTACTTTCATGCTGTCGGGAGCGATCAACCCCGCATGAGGTATGACGGATAACACGAAATGGCCATTGAGGTTGTGATCAGACGTGACATCGGCCTGCACCGGTTGTGAATAAATGTTGACGACTTGGCGTTGTTCGCGCTGGAAGGTGGTGCCGTCCACCTGCAAAGTCAATTCATGGCGCCCCTCCGTCATGGAATCCTTAAGCCTATGGCTGAAGGTGCCGTCGCCCGCGGCCATGTCCGCGCCCTTCCCGTCATCGAATAGCTGCCATTCCCAATGTTTGCCGCCCTCGACTTGATCACGCAGAGTAACGTGCACCAAGTCGAGAAAATCCTTGCGCCGTATCACTTTCCCCTGTTGCAGCATCTGCACGAAATAATACGGACTGTCATCCGTACTCAGGTTATTGGGTAATTGCGTGGTATGAACCTTGAGGTTGGTCACCACCATGACCCGGTTATCAGCATCCTCTGGTCCCAGAATGTGCCATTCGCCGGCTTGGGGTTTGGTGATGGTGATCAGATCGTAACCGGTGTCGTGATGCCAATTAACGTGCTGTGGTGCGTTTTGCGAGCCGAACTGCTGGTGGTTCGGTTGTACCAACTGGGTCGGTCCACTTTTCTGATCGCGGAACACCAGGAAGGTGATCTCTTCGATGCTCTTGTCCACCTGTACGCTGTTGCCCTCCAGCGGCAGGGTGTCGGGTTGTGTCGCCTTTTCGAACATATGCAGAAAGATGCGCTGCAATCGCTCGGCGCTGTCCGCCTCTTCAAACCAGCCGTCGGTGGCGGAGGCCAGTTGCTGCAACAGGTCATGGTCCGCCTCTCCGGACAAGGCCACGGTATCGATCTTTACCTTGGCGTCGCGCAGGCGCGGCAAAATCTTGTTAATGATTCGATTGCGGGAAGCGGCGTCCAAGGCGGGATCCTTGGAGACGTCCACCAGCCCATCGGTCAGCATGATCAGGCTTCGCTGACTGTGCGCGTCCGGCTCGCGCCAGTCGCTGGTGGCGCGTTGCATGGCCTCTTCTATATTGGTGTACAACCCAAAAGAGTTGATCTGGGAGGCGGCCTGTTCCGCCCGTTTCTTCCACTTTGCGTTGACCTCGCCCAAGGGCACCAGCATGTTGACGTATTGGCCATAGGTCCATACCCCGGCCCGTGTCCCTTTGGGCAACAGGCCCGTCAACAGACGCAGGGCCGGCGCCCGCAGGTTGTGCGGGTCATTGTGTTTCATGCTGCCGGAAATATCGATCAGGACCCGAACGTCGGGTAGCGCCTCCGTGGCCCTAGCCACGGAGCTGAACGCCGTTTGTCCACAAAATACCAGGACCGTCACGGCGGCGTGTAACAGAAGGTGCCGCCACTTTGTCATCAAATATCCCTGTCGTTGTATCGACGTGCCGGACTACAGATTTACCGGCGTTACGAGTCCACCGCCTAACCCCATACTTGTTTCTTATCGGATAGTCAGAACAATGCATTAGTCGCTATTGGCGACGAAGGGGCCGGGGGAGCGGGGGGATATATAGGCCATCAGTGGTGGGTAGTAGCTAAGCGACCACGTCGGGCGGCCGTGGCCTTGGATGAGGGATCAAAAAAGGCCCGCCCTATGACCGGGTGGGCCTAGTGGTCAAATCAGTCGGATGAAATCAATCCATCTCTTTATGGTAGGACACAACCTGGTCAACTTCGTTCTTAGAGCCCAGGATCACCGGCACCCGTTGATGCAGGCCGCTGGGCTGAAAGCTCATGATGCGCTCACGACCGGTGGAGCTGACACCGCCGGCCTGCTCGACGATGAAGGACATGGGATTGGCCTCGTACATCAGACGCAGTTTACCGCCCTTGTCCTTCAATTTGCTGTCCATGGGATACATAAATATTCCGCCGCGGGTGAGGATACGGTGGACCTCGGCGACCATGGATGCCACCCAGCGCATGTTGAAGTCTTTGCCGCGCGGCCCTTCCTTGCCTTGAAGGCACTCATCGACATATCGCTGCACCGGCTTTTCCCAGAAGCGGCTGTTGGAGGCATTGATGGCGAACTCCTTGGTGTCCTCCGGAATATTCATCTCGGGGTGTGTCAGGTAGTATTCGCCGACGTTGCGATCCAGGGTAAAGCCATGCACGCCGTTGCCCGTGGTCAGCACCATCATGGTGGACGGTCCGTACAAGGCGTAACCGGCGCAAACCTGCTGGGTGCCGGCTTGCAGAAAATCCTCGGTGGCGGCGTCGGTCTTGCCTTCCGGTGCCTTGAGGATGGAGAAGATGGTCCCCACCGAGATGTTGACATCGATGTTGGAGGAACCGTCCAGCGGGTCAAACAACAGCAGGTATTTGCCCTTGGGATACATGGCGGGGATGGGCAGGATCTCCTCCATTTCCTCAGAGGCCATGGCCGCGAGATGGCCGGACCAGCTGGTGGAATTGATCATGATGTCATTGGAAATCACGTCCAGTTTCTTCTGATCTTCACCCTGGACGTTTTCCGTGCCGGCCGCGCCCAACACCCCGGCCAAGGCGCCCTTGTTGACCGCATTGGCGATGACCTTGGTGGCGGTGACGATATCGTTAAGCAGTAAGGTGAACTCACCGGTGGCACCGGGAATGCGCCGTTGTTCTTCGATAATAAATTGAGTGATCGTGGTGCCCGTGCTCATAAGCCCTTCCCCCAAGTAGTGATGAATAAATGCTGTGGCTAAACCGAATGGGAATTCCCCGCGCGCACCTCGCGGAGGGGACGCCTGACGGTAAGTTTATAAATAAAGGGTTATTATCGCGGTTTAACCTGGCAAAATAAAGCACACAACCACCCTGGCTAGGGGCGGGGGGAACCGGCAATAGGGAACCGCTTTGGACATATATATAGATAACAGCCACCAATCCGCACAGGAGCATCCTTGAAACCATTGTGGCGGCCCCTGCTTGGCGTGGGCATCCTGGCGGGATTTATCGCCTTCGTCCAGGTCTATTTCGGCTGGGGACGGTTATTGGCGCCGTGGCGGCACCTACCCTACTCGGAGATCGCCGTCGCGGCCCTGCTGAGCCTGGCCAGTTATTGGCTGCGCGCCGTGCGCTTCTATGATTATTTCCGAACGGACATGGCGGGGCGCTTCGCCTTATGTATCAAACTCATGCTGCAACACAACCTGCTCAACAACTTATTGCCGATGCGCACCGGTGAACTGAGTTTTCCGGTATTGATGACCCGCTACTTCGCCGTCCCCGCGCTGCGGTCTATGCCGGCGTTGTTGTGGTTTCGAGCCTTGGATCTCCACACCCTCGGAATCTTCGCCTTATTGGCATTGCATGGCGCCACCTGGCCATGGCCCCGGACAATCGCCACCCTGGCCCTGTGGCTACCCCTGCCGTGGTTGAGCTTCCACTTCAGCCGCCGCTGGCGGGGGGTGCTGCAACAGCGTGACCATCAGCGCCTCTCAAGGTTGCTGAACCGGATGCTGCAAGGTCTGCCCCATGCCGCCGATGCCTTCTGGCGGGCCTGGGGGTGGACCGTCCTCAATTGGCTGGTCAAACTGGGGGCCTTCGTCTGGGTATTGCGCCTGTTTATCCCCATATCACTGCCCGCCGCCGGCATGGGGGCCATAGCCGGCGACCTTACCAGCGTCCTGCCGGTGCATGGGGTGGCCGGTGCCGGTACCTATGAGGCCGGGGTAGTGGCGGGCCTGCTGCCTTACGGTGTGCCTGCGCAGACGGCGCTGGCGGCGGCGGTGAATCTACACCTTTTTCTATTGGGTACCACGCTGATCGGCGGCGCCATCAGCCTGTTCATTGGGGGCCCGCGGCGTGGATAAGGCGCTACTGTTGTGGATCAATCAAGGCTGGGCCAATCACGGGTTGGATATTTTCTTCACTGCCCTATCGTCGCGGCGCGGCTTCGCCCTGCCGCTGGCGGTGATATTTTTTTTGACGTTTCTGTGGCGTTGGCGCAAGACGGGCGTGCAGTTATGGTTGGTGATGATGGTGGCCGTGGGTACGGGGGATTTTCTGGGAAATAACCTCAAACACGTCTTCGCACAACACCGTCCCTGTTACACCTTGGCGGCGGAGGTACGCCAACTGCATTACCGGCCGGGACAACCCTGCGGCGCCAGCCTTACCGGCATGCCCTCCAATCACGCCCTCAATGGCTTCACGGTGGCGGCCTTCCTCACCCTGATATTACGACGCTGGACATGGGGGGTAACGTTGTTCGCCATTGCCTCGCTGGTGGCCTTGTCCCGGGTGTATCTGGCCAAGCATTATCCCAGCCAGATTGCAGTGGGGGCGTTACTCGGCACCCTTTGGGGACTCATCTGTGCGTGGCTCGGGTTAAAATACCTCCCTTTTGTGCAACGATTCCGTGCCCGCGGTACGGCAGAGAATACTCATCATGACCAAGATTGAACAAACCGAACGGGACCATCGTCTCTCCGTTGTGGTCCCCATGTACAACGAAGAAGAGAGCGTGATGCCGTTCGTCACCCAACTGCATCAGGCCTTGATGGACTACCACCATCCTTGGGAATTGGTACTGGTAAATGACGGCAGTAGTGACGGTACCGAACAACAAATGCGCAATGCCTGTCAGCAGTGGGGCAATCACGTGCGCATCATTCCTCTGCAGCGCAACTTCGGTCAGACCGCCGCCATGCAGGCGGGTATCGACGCCGCCCACGGTAACGTCATCGCCACCATGGATGGCGATATGCAAAACGACCCCATCGACATCCCGCGCATGGCGAAACGGTTACTGGAAGAGGACTTGGATCTAGTGGCCGGCTGGCGCAAGGATCGCCAGGACACGTTGATGCGCAAGATCCCGTCACGCATCGCCAACCGCCTCATCGGTCGCATTACCCAGGTGGAGCTCCACGACTACGGCTGCAGCCTTAAGGTGTTCCGCGCAGCCATTATCAAGAGCGTGCGCCTCTACGGTGAGATGCATCGCTTCATCCCGGCGTGGATGGCCGCCAACACCGCGCCCAGTCGCATCAAGGAAGAGGTAGTACACCATCACGCCCGCCAATACGGCCAATCCAAATACGGATTGGGGCGCACCTTTCGCGTCATCCTCGATCTGCTGGCGGTGTATTTCTTTATGCGCTTTCGCAGCCGTCCCGGTCATTTCTTCGGCAAGATCGGCTTGATCTTCGGCGGGCTGGGCAGCGCGGGTCTGGCCTATCTTGCCTTTGTCAAAGTCATCCTCGGTGAAGACATCGGTACCCGGCCACTGCTGTTGGTGAGCGTGCTACTGGTGGTGATGTCGGTGCAATTCCTCACCACCGGTGTGCTGAGCGAGATGATGACCCGCACCTATTTCGAATCCAGTCAAACCCGATCCTACGTCATCCGAGCAAACCACGACGATGAACCCGATGCCGAGGCGGATTGGAAATATCCCGAGTGAACCCTATTCGGCACCGCAATGATTGGTTGCTGCTGACCGCCCTCGGTATCGTCCTTATTGTCATCAAGTTCTGGCTGGTCCGCGCCGCCGGTGTCGATCT
>CAYWIQ010000161.1:0-6024 GCA_964458405.1 uncultured Chromatiaceae bacterium | reverse complement strand
TGATCTGGCGCAGATGGAACCCATCGTCGCGGACATAAAGACCATGCTGCAAAACCATCCTGAGATCGATACCGGCCAAACCCTCATCGTCAACTTCAACAGTTTCGGTCCCTCATCCCTGGACATCTTTCTCTACGGCTTCACCAAGACCAAGGTATGGAGCCACTACCACGAGATCAAACAGGACATACTGCTCAAGGTGGCGGAGATCATCGCCCGCCACGGCGCGGAGATCGCCTTTCCCACGCGGACGTTGCATATTGCCCCCCAGTCTGCCGACGAATATGAATAGAAGGGCTAATATTATTGCCTACCGGTTAGGCTCACTTTACCTGAGTTGTACATGTGCGGGGTGATGGCAAAGCGGGCAGGCCGAAGGGCCCGCCCGCTGATATCCATAGCTCATTTGGTTAGCGATTAACCATGGGTATGGCTTGGCTCTCCCAAATGAACGCTGCTCGGCCTACCGTAGACGGCGCCCAACACGGCCCCGTATACCCAGTGCAGTATCAATGTGGCGATAGGCGCGCCGATGCCCAACTTGAGTCCGAACAGGCCGGCGCCCGCCAGGGGCATGACCACGATCATCATTAGAATCCAGGCCGCCGTGCCGAATAGCATGCCTTTGGCGATCGGCGACTGTGTGGGTATGCGCTCGAACAACAAGGTATATGCAATCCCCCACAACACGCTGCCGATGATGAAATGCAGCACCCAACCCACTACCGGCGTCAGGGGAGTACCCATGATGCCGTGTGCCATGCCGGTAAGCATTTTGATGGCATTCATTTGCGGCATCATGCCCATCTTGGCCTTCATCACCATCAATACCGACAGCGCGATAGTGGCGATAAATCCTGCCAATAAGCCCTTAACTATACGGTTTGCCATGATATTCTCCTCCATAGATTGACGGTTGCTGGTATCAGTTAGTCGTATACGCGATGCAATCCTTACAGGTGGTGATGGGGGAATGGCGAATTCCGGGCGAGCGTGCCAAGTGCCAGGAGGGATAACAGCCGTACGGCAACGGATGTGATACCTAGAGAGGTCCGACCATAAATACGTCAATCGGCGACTAGTCGACCTTCAAAGGCGATTGGGGTCGGGTGTCGACGTGCAATGTGAAAATATCGGGGCGGGAATAATGACCTGCCACATCCAGTGCCCGTTTCGCCGTGGCAGCACGCGCAACATCGACGTCGGCGTAGAGAATGCCATCCTCTCTGCGCAATGGGCCGGCAACGATGTTTCCGCCGGGAGCGATCACCACAGAATCTCCGTCATTTACCCATTCCGTATCGTCGGGATACAGCCGCTCCTTGTCGGGGAAATCGGCGGGGATATCTTTGCCTTTGATCACGTTGCCGCTGCCCACCACCCAGCAGCGGCCTTCGCGCGCGATATGCTGCAAGGTGCCGATCCAGGCATCGCCGCTATCATAAGTCGGTGCGATATAGATCTCGACGCCTTGCGCATAGAGGCTATACCTCGCCAGCGGCATATAGTTTTCCCAGCAGATCAGCGTGCCGATGCGACCGGCGGGTGTGTTCACGGTCCGCAAACCGGAGGCATCGCCAAAGCCCCACACCATTCTTTCCGGATTGGTCGGCATCAATTTGCGATGGCGGTTAAGCAGGGTGCCATCCGGGCCGATGACGACAGCAGTGTTATAAAGCGTGGCCCGGCTCAGTGCGTCGTCTCGTTCATTCAGTCCGCAGACAATGGTGATTTTATGGCGCTGCGCGACTTCTAACAGTGGCTTTAGATCGCCGTTACCTATGCTGACCGCATTGTCCAATAGACGGGAATGGGCCTGCTCTGAAATAGTCCAGTCGCCGCCGGGACGCAAACGCCATATCCAAGCCGGATAACCGGGTATGAAACATTCGCTGAAGATGACCATTTCAGCACCTGCTGCCGCTGCTTCAGCCGCAAGCGTGACAGCACGTGTGATGGTGCCGGCCTTATCGAGGTAGACGGGAGACTTCTGTACGATCGCCAGCTTGGTCATGTTCTAACCCCTTTGCATGAATAAATGAGAGTCAGGGTTCAGCGCTTACCGTCTATTGGATTGATGCGGTTGTGGTTGACTTCCGGTTATTCATGCGCATTATGGCACGCTGTGCCAACTGGAGCGTGAGCGGAAGCGGATTTTTGGCAAGATCAGGCCGATCAGGATACCGAGAATCACCACGCCGGCGCCCCTGACGAACCATTCGCGGTCGCGGCGATCCTTTAACGAGTTATTCTCCTGCTGCACCGCCTGCAGCTCGGTCTCCAACCTGACCCGCTCATTGGAAAGGCGTTTGTTTTCGCTTTCGATGGCGAGGGCGCTGGCGGCGGTCTTGCGGATATGGTCCAGGTCCGAATGCAGCTTATCGTTTTCGGCGGTAAGTTCGTTCTTATCTTTGGTCAGGGTGTCCTTATCTCCACTGACATTGCTTAGCTTTGCCTGCAGGTTCTTGTTCGCATCTTCCAAGCGGGCGATCTTCTTGGTGGCATTCGCCAGCAACTCTTGTGCACCGGGGTGGTCCATAAGGTAACGGGTGATGACCCACCCTTCGACCCCGTCCGGGGTGCGTACCTGCGTATAACCACTATCCTCGTTGGTCTCCAGGACTTCCACGGGCGTGCCGCTGCTGACCGAGCGCAGGATCTGGTTATGGGTGCTTTGGCCGGTGCGTAAGGTGATCCCTAAATCGTCTGTGACATAGCGCGTCTCGGCGCAGGCATCCGTCACTGCTGTAAAGAATAGACAAGCGCCCACCAGCGAGGCAGGGAGATAAGCGATCGTAGCGGTCAAAGCACGTATGTTCAAAGTCATGGCAGTCCTATTTAATTTCAGAAAAAGCTGTTCCAATCATCGTCCAGGTCCGACGCTGTCCGCGGGCTTGGGACTCTAGAGGCCCGCTATACCGCACGGTCAGCCAAAGCGAACGCTGGATCAGGTCGCAGTTTCCACAAATATTAGCCGAAATTGTGATTCGAACCTAATTATTAAGTGCGGAATATCGCTGTTGTCGCCGAATCGCAACAGGTTGTCAGTGAGCTTAGAGGCTGCATAGCCGGGGTTACTGTTAATTAGGGATATATGTTCAGTGCCGCGAAGCCGACGCAAAGGAAAAAGGGCGCCGGAGAGCTTCTTCTAAGTATCTATTCAAACATCACGTGCATCAATTTATCGGCGACCCCATTATTTTGGGGGTTTCGGTCTTAGCAATTGGCATCAACTAAAAATTAATTATTACGTATTCATAATATTGCCTCTATCCCATCCTATCCTATCATGAGCATCCGTTTATCGACGTTGTGCTTTATCGCCGCCGTCTTCCTCGGTGGCGGTGTTGTTTTCGCTCAGGCTGGGGAGCAAACGTAATTTATTGGATCTGGGGGTGCGTTAGAGGCGGCATTCCAGCAGCATAATCAGATGACCTTGCGGGCAAACCTGGAATAAGCGGCAAACAATAATTACTGGGTATCGGCGGGCGGTTATCCCGGGGCGGGCTATTTGACGGTAGGCGCGCCGCGGACGCTGGTAGCGTCAGCGGCGCTGAATTTATAGATCAATGCCGATTCAAATCCATTATATTTCTGATCCTGTTTTCCGCAATAAAGCCTAACGTCAGCGGGGTCGGTGATCAGCTCCGATTATGATTCGATAGAGCTTAAGCTTTCGGTTGCTTGACGACCCTGAGGTACGGCTTTAATGTTTTCCATCCCTGCGGGAACAGTTTTTTGGCGGCGTCGTCCGTAACCGAGGTGGCGATAATAACGTCTTCGCCCGGCTTCCAGTTGGCGGGCGTCGCAACCTTATGCATGGTGGTCAATTGGATAGAATCCAAGGCGCGCAGGATCTCATTGAAATTACGTCCCGTAGTCATAGGGTAGGTCATCATCAGCTTGATCTTTTTATCGGGCCCGATGATGAAAACCGAGCGTACCGTGGCGTTGGTCGCAGCGCTGCGGCCCTCGGCCGTACCCGGCTCCTCGGCCGGCAACATGTTGTACAGCTTGGCGATTGCGAGATCGCTGTCGGCAATCAGAGGATACTTAACCTTATGGCCTTGCGTGTCCTCGATGTCTTTCTGCCATTTCACATGTTCCGCGACCGAGTCGATGCTGAGACCGATAAGCTTGCAATCGCGCTTAGCGAATTCCGGTTCCAGCCCGGCCATTGTACCCAGCTCGGTGGTGCATACCGGCGTGAAGTCCTTGGGATGAGAAAACAGAATCGCCCAGCCATCACCGATGAATTGATGAAACTTGATTGTCCCCTGGGTGGTTTCCGCCATAAAGTCCGGCGCTTCGTCATTTATTCGTAGCGACATTTCCATCTCCTTATCATGGCAAGTGTTGTGGTACACACTAAGAGTGAAAATTAAGATAGGAGTTCAATGTTGTGATTTGAGGATAACTGGCGCATAGGCTAAGCGTCCGTAGATTTCATTGCGATTTGAAGTTGAATTATTATTCTCTTTAGATAATACCGGCTTAAGGTGCCATGAGTCAGGATTAATCACGGCGGTCAACTGACGAATCGATAGTTCTCTCTGTATCTGTTCGCCAGAGCATGCAATTGGATCCGATTTTGATATGGTTTATATGGTGAGTCCTGGGGGTAAAACATTTGCTAGTAAGTTTTACCTCTGTAGCGCCATTGCCGCTTGTGCGTGCTGTTCATTAACAAATCAGGGCATTAAGGGTATTTGTTTTGAGATGGGTTCTGAACACCTATAATTTATTCTTTTGCTCTCGACGCCGTTAAGATACAGATGCAAGTAGAACGTCATCCATAGGCAGGCACAATGGAACCGAGAGGCGTAGGAAATATCCGGCAAGCACGGCAGATCGTCGAGGAGCGGGGGCTCAGCCACGTCAAGGTCGGCGTATTCGATATGGATGGCGTCATGCGCGGCAAGTACATGGCCAAGGACAAATTCTTTTCCGCTCTGGAGAGAGGGTTCGGTTTTTGTGACGTGGTGTTGGGCTGGGACGTCAAAGACCAGCTCTACGATAATGTCACTTACACCGGCTGGCACACAGGTTATCCCGACGTGGCGGTGCGCATTCTCCCTGAGAGCTGCCGGGAGCTTCCGTTGGAGGGGGACATGCTGTTTTTTCTCGGCGAGTTTTGCGACGCCGCCGAGGCCGTCTGTCCGCGGGCGCTGCTGCGGCGGGTATTGCGCAAGGCGGAAGACATGGGCATCCGCTTGTTTGCCGGCTTCGAGTATGAATTTTTTGTCTTCAACGAAACCCCGCACAGCGTACGCGCCAAGCACTATCGGAATATCGAGCCCATGGCGCCCGCTGAGTTCGGTTATTCCGTGATTCGCAACAGCGTCGAGTCGGAGACCTATCGCGGCCTATTGAATTTGGCCGAGGCCATGGACTTCCCTTTGGAGGGCCTCCACGAAGAAACCGGACCGGGGGTGCTGGAGGCGGCCATCGCCTATGACGGCGCCCTGAACGCCGCCGACAAGGCCGCCCTGTTCAAGACCTTTACCAAGATCGCGTTGCAGAAACAAAACAAGATGGCCACCTTCATGGCCAAATGGTCACCCGACTATCCGGGGCAAAGCGGACATATCCACCTCTCCGCGCAGGACCTCAAAGGCAAGCCCCTGTTTCATGACGCCAAGCAACCGGATGCGATGAGCAAGCTAATGCAACAGTTTGTCGCCGGGCAGCAAAGGCTGATGCCGGAGTGGCTGGCCATGATCGCCCCGACCATTAATTCCTACCGCCGCTTGATCCCCGGCTTCTGGGCGCCTACTCAGGCCAGCGTCGGCGTCGATAACCGCACCTGCGCGATCCGTATCATTCCCGGCTCGCAGAAGTCGCAGCGCATCGAGTATCGGATCGCCGCGGCCGACGCCAACCCGTATGTAATCCTGTCGGCGGTGATCGCCTCCGGCTTATGGGGCATCGAACATCAGGCCGAGATTGAATCCATGGTAAAAGGCAGTGCCTATGATCAGACCCTCCCCCCGTCGTTGCAATTGCCCGCGACCCTGTGGGATG
>CAYWIQ010000160.1:0-6030 GCA_964458405.1 uncultured Chromatiaceae bacterium | reverse complement strand
ATAGGAGTTAGAGGCAATGAAACCCCATCCCCACCCTCATTCCCGCCGGGGTGCATTGATGTAATGCACCCGTTGGTGGAGAAGAGGTCCACTGGACCTTTTCTTGTTCCCACCTCACCCCCTTGAAGGGGAGGGAATAAAACAATAGCCCGGACGTTATCTATCACTAGTTAAACATTAGACCAAGCAACAAGCCGCGGCCGCGTTCTCTCCCCCTGTCATGGGAGAGTCGGGGGAGTAATTAGGCGGCAAACCCGTCCCTATCCATACCCTGAGCCTTGTCCTCACACGATGACTAGGGCCCACGACAGACATACAGACATAAGGTGGGTGCCCGTCAGCCCTGCTGGGAAACGGCCAAGCCCGCCCCCGCCGCCAACGCCAGGAAGTTGGGAAAGGAGGTCGCCACATTGGCGCAGTCCTCGATCACGATGGGGCCGTCGGCGCGTAGTGCCGCCATCGCAAAGGCCATGGCGATGCGGTGATCGCCGTGGCTGCCCACTCGACCTCCGCCCAGATATCCTCCTTTTATGATAATCCCATCGGGCGTGGGTGTGGCAACGATTCCCAGGTTGGTCAGACCGTCGGCCATCACTTGAATGCGGTCGCTCTCCTTGACCCGTAATTCCTCCGCACCGGTCAGCACGGTCTCGCCTTCGGCGCAGGCGGCGGCAACGAACAGCGCGGGAAATTCATCGATGGCCAGCGGGACTTGGTCTTCGGGGATGCGGATACCGCGTAACGGCGCCGAACACACCCGGATGTCCGCCACCGGCTCGCCGCCCGCTTCACGGGGATCCAACACTTCGATGTCGGCGCCCATCGCCTTGAGGATATTGATGACCCCGATGCGGGTGGGATTGATCCCCACATGCTGCAGCAGCAGATCGGAACCGGGGGCGATGCTGGCGCCCACCATGAAGAAGGCCGCCGAGGAGATATCCGCGGGCACATCGATGGCGGTGGCGCGCAAACGGCCGCCGCCCTCCACGCATACGCGATTGCCCAGGCGTTCCACACTATAACCGAAGCCGCTGAGCATGCGTTCCGTATGATCGCGGGTGGGGGCCGGCTCCACCACGCAAGTCTTGCCGTCGGCATACAACCCGGCCAACAGCAGCGACGATTTGACTTGGGCGCTGGCCACCGGCATCGCATAGTCGATAGCCTGCAGCGCATGGCCGCCGCTGATCTTGAGCGGGGGGGTACCGTCGGAGGTGGTCTCGATGTGCGCGCCCATCTGGGTCAACGGCACGGTAACCCGTCGCATAGGACGTCGGCTCAGCGATGCATCGCCGCCCATGACGACATCGAATTGTTGTCCGGCCATCAAGCCTGCCAGCAAGCGCATCGACGTGCCGGAATTGCCCAGATCGAGCGGCGCCTTCGGCGCCTTGAGTCCGTGTAAACCCACCCCGTGAATGGTCAACCGTCCTTGCTCCGGTCCGGTGATCTCGACCCCCATGGCACGAAACGCCGCCAAGGTCGCCAGACAATCTTCGCCATCGAGAAAACCACTGACCTCGGTGATCCCGTCGGCCAACGAACCGAACATGATGGCGCGATGAGAAATGGATTTGTCTCCGGCCACGCGGACGGTGCCGCGCAACTGGCCGCCGGAGTTAGCATGGAACGTTATTTTTTGCGATGACGACATCATTACTCTTTCTTGATGCGCGGAGCGCATGGTCTAATTTTCAATTTGGACTTCGCTAAAATTCTATCCCTAGCCACCCAGATTGTTCCCGGTGCTGCAGTTCGCAGGAAAAAACCCCGCCGGATAGATTCACCCCCCCCTCCAGGGGGGGAGACGGAATGAGGAAAAGGTCCGGTGAACCTTTTCCCCACCGAACAGGTGCATTACATCAATGCACCCCGGCGGGCCTGTGATTCAATTCCCTCCCCTTCAAGGGGAGGGTTAGGGTGGGGATGGGGTTAAGCCTCCCCGCACCACAAAGAACCAACCCCACCCCCATCCTAACCTTCCCCCTGAGGGGGAAGGAACGAATTAAACAAAGATCGCCGGCCAGAAAGAAAAGGTCCAGCGAACCTCTCCTTTGGCACTTTACATCCCCGCAGAGCGGCGGGAGAAAAAGCACACCCTCTTCGGCTTCCTCGCATTCGACTCTAGGGAGCCTCTGATCAGTTCACCCTCCCCTTCAAGGGGAGGGTCGGGGTGGGGATGGGGTTAATAGACCAGATCCATCCAAGCCACAAAGATCTAACCCCACCCCCATCCTAACCTTCTACCCTCAAGGGGCACCAATGCCCCTGAGGGGAAGGAACCAATATCGGCTTCATTGGCAATAGCGATCGCGTGCGGCCTTGGCGCGGGTGAAGATCTCTTCGATGGCCTGGCCGTCACCACGCACGATGGCCTCGCGCAATCCCACCAAGTCACCCTGAAAACGATCGATCATCGCCGCGATGGCCTCGCTATTGGCCAGACAGATGTCGCGCCACATCACCGGATCACTGGAGGCGATGCGGGTGAAATCGCGGAAGCCGCCGGCGGCATAGCGGAATATCTCCGCCTGTTCGTGCATGCGCGCCAGGGTATCCACCAGCGCAAAGGCCAGCATATGGGGCAAATGGCTGGTGGCCGCCAAAACCTCATCATGATGGGCCACATCCATCTCCACCACTTCGGCGCCGGCCTGGCGCCACATCTCACGTACTATGGCCAGCGCAGCGGCGGCGGTATGGGGTAAAGGTGTGAGAATGACCCGCCGTTCCTGATACAACTCGGCAAAGGAGGCGTCAACGCCGCTCTTCTCCGTTCCGGCAATGGGATGGCCCGGCACGAAGCGTTCGGGCACGTTACCAAAGGCCGCATGCGCCGCGGTCACCACACTGCCCTTGGCGCTGCCCACATCGGTGAGCACTGCATCATCCTCGAGGTGACCGGCGAGGGTCCGCATCACCCCTTCCATGGCGCCTAAGGGGACCGCCAACACCACCACGTCGGCGCCGCGCACCGCGCGCACCGGGTCCTGTTCAAAGGCGTCGATGACACCCAGCTCCTGCGCACGTTGCAATTGGCTGCGATCACGGCCACAACCGACGACCTCGGCGCAATGGCCGGCCTGCTTCAGCGCTCGCGCCAGCGAACCGCCGATCAGGCCCACACCGATGATGCACAGTCGTTGAATCATTGCTTACTCACGAAGATCAAAACCACCCTCATCCTAGCCTTCCCCTTGAAGGGGAAGGAATAACAGAGCCCTCCGGTCAGGTGCGAGCTTCTTCACCCTCGAATGACACCGCGTAAACTCCTCCCCCTTCAAAGGGGAGGTTGAGAGGGGGATGGGGTGTTTTCTCGCCAACCCCGTTAAACCAAACCCCATCCCCACCCTGACCCTCCCCTTCAAGGGGAGGGTAATACGAGGTGCCACGGCGACAGACGCGCAATCATCTCCCCGCACACCGCACAAAATACTCCTCCCCCTTCAAGGGGGAGGTTGGGAGGGGGATGGGGTTGCGCCGCCCGGTCACGCTGCGGTGGTGCTCCCAAGATGCACTCGTCGGAACGATAAACCTCTGCTACTGGCTTATCAAAGCTCCCGCCCGATCGCCGCAGCGATCTGGCGCAGTTCGCCCATCAGTTTGTTGATGTCACCGGGACTCAGTGCCTGGTCTGCATCGCACCAGGCCTCCGAGGGACATGGATGCACCTCGATCAGCAGGCCGTCCGCCCCCGCCGCCACCGCGGCCCGCGCCAGCGACGGCACCATCCACGCCTTACCGCCGGCGTGGCTGGGGTCGATGATCACCGGCATGTGGGTCTCGCGCTTGAGCACCGGGATCGCGGTCACATCCAGCATGTTGCGGTAATAAGTCTCGAAGCTGCGAACGCCGCGCTCGCAGAAGATGATGTTGTGATTGCCGCCCGCAGCGATGTATTCCGCCGCCATCAGCCATTCGGAGATGGTGGCCGACATCCCGCGCTTGAGGATCACCGGCTTGTGGATCTTGCCCACTTCCTTGAGCAGATCGAAGTTCTGCATGTTGCGGGTACCGATCTGGATCACGTCCACGTCATGCTCGAGGAAGGTGTCCAACATGCGCACATCCATCAGTTCGGTGACGATGGGCAGATTGTGTTTGGCAGCCGCCTTGCGGAACATCTCCAGGCCTTCCACACCCACACCTTGGAAGGTGTAGGGACTGGTGCGCGGCTTAAACGCACCGCCACGCATCAAGCGGCAGCCCGCCTCCGCCACCGCCGCCGCCGCCGCATCCATCTGCGGTTGGGTCTCCACCGAACAAGGGCCGGCAATGATCTGAATCTGGTTGCCGCCTAATTTGACGCCCTTGATATCCACTACGCTGTCTTCGGGATGGGAGACCCGTGACACGATCTTGTAGGGCTTCATGACCCGGATGACGTTTTCCACCCCGGGCAGGATCTCCAAGGCCTCCATGTCGATCCTGGCCTCGTCGCCGATGGCGCCGACCACGGTGCGCTCGATGCCGCGCGAGACATGGGCACCCATGCCCATGGATTTAAGCTTGCTTTCGACTCCTTCGATCTGATGATCGCTGGAGCCCGCTTTCATGATGATGATCATAATCGTTTACCTTACAGGCCCGCACCGGCAAGTGCAGTCAGCCTTTTAATAGTTCGAAAACTTGCCAGCCACTTCCGACTCAAGCACGTTGCCGTTCCGCCCTCACCGCAGCTGTCATAACGACTAATGGGGGAGCGCTTACTACCCAACGTCCTGGAGAATGTATGCCTTCCCTATAAAATCGCCCGAGGATAGGAACCCAACACCTTGAGCATGGCCGCTTCGGCACGCAGTTCGTCCAGGGCCTGGGCGACCCGCGCTTCCGCGGCGTGCCCTTCTATATCGACAAAAAACACGTATTCCCACACCCCGCGCCGCGACGGCCGCGACTCGATGCGGGTCATGGAGATACCGTGAGCCGCCAGCGGCGCCAACAGACTGTGCAGGGCCCCCGGTTTGTTGACGGCGGACAGCAGCAACGATGTCTTGTCCTTACCGCTCGGCGTTACCGCTTCGCGACCGATCACCAAGAAGCGGGTGGTATTGTCCGGCTCGTCCTCAATATTGGTGGCCAACACTCGCAGCTCGTAGATGTCCGCGGCCTCGCGGCTGGCAATGGCCGCCGCCTGTTTGTCCTGAGACGCCAGGTGGGCGGCTTCGGCGTTGCTGCTCACCGCAACGCGTTCGACGGCCGCCAGGTGTTGGTCCAACCATTCCCGGCACTGCGCCAGGGATTGCTGATGGGAATACACCCGCTGCACCCCGTCCAACCCCTCGGCGGTACTCAGCAAATTGTGATGCACGCGCAGCTGCACCTCGCCGGTGATCTGCAACGACGAATTCAGGAACATATCCAGGGTATGGGTGACCACACCCTCGGTGGAATTCTCTACCGGCACCACACCGTAGTGGCAGGCGCCCGCCTCGACTTCACGAAAGATCTCATCGATGTTGTAGTGGGCATCGGTTGTCACGGAATGGCCGAAGTGTTTGAGGGCCGCCGCCTGGGTGAAGGTCCCCTCCGGCCCCAGATAGGCGATGCGCAACGGTTGCTCCAGGGCCAGACATGCGGACATGATTTCGCGAAACAGGCGCGCCATCTCCTCACCGCTGAGCGGCCCCTGATTGCGCGCCAAGATCCTGCGCAAGATTTCCGCCTCGCGTTCCGGGCGGTAAAAAGACGCGGGGTCACCGTTCTTCAATGTCGCCACGGTTTGGGCACAGGACGCGCGCTCGTTGATCAACGCCTGGATCTGTTTGTCCAGGGCATCGATACGATCACGCACCGCCTTCAATTTGTCTTCGCTCATCGCTCCAGCTCTGTTAAAGCATTCATCATTCGTCATTACGGGCGTAGCGCAGCGGTGACCCGAAATCCAGCAGGATTATCCCAGCGTGTTGCTGGATTCCGGCCTGCGCCGGAATGGCATCATAAAATTCCATGAAGATGCCTGAATTATGCACCCCCTCCCCCTTCAAGGGGAGGCCGGGAGGGGGATGGGGTTGCTTTGTCGCTGTT
>CAYWIQ010000159.1:4758-6083 GCA_964458405.1 uncultured Chromatiaceae bacterium | reverse complement strand
CCGTTTGTCAATAACTTTTTGCAACCGCAACCCAAACCTTACTAACGCTCCTCCCCCTTCAAGGGGGAGGCTGGGAGGGGGATGGGGTTCAACATCACACGCAAACGGATACCCCTAGTGCTCCTCCCCAGCGGACAGCAACTCTGCATAGATAGCCAAGGTTTGTTGCACCACCTTTTCCAACGCGAACTCAGCCACGGCGATCTCCCGTCCGCGTTTACCCAAAAATTGCCGTAGAGCCGGCGATGCAATCAGGCGGCGCAAGGCTGCGGCCAGCGCTGTGGCGTTGCGGACCGGAACCAATAATCCATTCTCTTCGTGACGTACCACTTCCCGACACCCCGGCACATCGGTGGTGACAATCGGCAGTCCGCAGGCGGCGGCCTCAATCAACACCTTGGGCAGTCCCTCGCGATAGGATGGTAAACACACCACATGGGCCTCTGCGAAAATCCGCGCCATATCGTCACATGCCCCCAGCCACTCCACTATCCCACTGTCATGCCATTGTTCCAATTGCCACATCGGTACCGCACTGGGATTACCGGGATCGCTGTCACCGGCCAGGACAAAACGCACATCGATGTTCTGCTCGCGCATTTGGCGGGCGGCATCCACAAATTCACCCACACCCTTCTCCCACAACATGCGGGCCGCCAACACCACTACCGGTGCGCCCTCCGGTTCGGCGTGAGGAACGAAGGCGTTCAGATCCACCCCCGAGCCGCGAATCAGAACCACATCGTCAGCGTCCACCAACTGCGCCTCTTCCATCAGGCGCCTATCATCCGGGTTTTGAAAAATCACCTTGGCGTGGGAATGGTTGAACACATAACCGTATACCTGCTTGACCGCGGTTCGCATTAACCGCGCCTTCATCCCATCGTGAAGAAACACGTGGCCAAGACCGGGCACTGCATAGACTACCGCCGGCACCTTGGCCAAGCGCGCCGCCGCACCGCCGTACAACACCGGTTTGATCGTGACATGATGAACCAGGTCCGGCTGCAAGCGGCGATACAACTGCAACAAGCTGCGAAAACTCTTCAGCTCCTTCCACAGCCGGGTACTGGAACGATGGAGAGGAATGGCGTGAAAATGCAGGCCGTGTTTTTGAATCGTACCGCTCAGCGGCGAATCCGGCGTAGCAACATGGACCTCGTAACCCGCATCGCGGGCCGCCAGCGCCAGCGGCAACCTATGAGACAGGAAAAACGGTGCGTCGTTGACGACGAACAGGATCTTCTTACCGTGTCTATCAGCCTCAGCCACTAAAACAACCCCATCCCCTCCCTATCCCTCCCCTTGAAGGGGAGGGTATTAAA
>CAYWIQ010000159.1:0-4658 GCA_964458405.1 uncultured Chromatiaceae bacterium | reverse complement strand
AACACCTCATGATTCCAAAAGCGCAACACGCGAAACCCGGCCTTCTCCAAATCCACCGTACGGCGATCGTCCCGTTCCCGATCCATACTATGCTGCCCACCATCTACCTCAATCACCAATCTCGCCTCCAAGCAGACAAAATCCAAAATGTAATTGCCGAACGGATGTTGGCGGCGAAACTTAAATCCACCCAATTGTCCTTTGCGTAGCTGCCGCCATAGGACCTGTTCTGTATCGGTCATTCTGTTACGCAATACGCGTTGTAGCTTAGAGGCACAGATTCGATCGTTGGTCTGTCCTTTCATAACATAAACCCCATCCTCATCCACTACTCCTACTAGGGCGCATAATTCATTGCACCTGGTCGATGGGGAAAAAGTCCACCAAACCTTTTATCCTCCCGTCCCGCCTCTCGAAAGGAAGGCCGAAGGAGATGGATTGTCGCAAACCCATTAACCCCATCCCCACCCTAACCCTCCCCTTGAAGGGGAGGGAATAAGGATTATCTTCTTTACAGCCTGGGCGATGAGATATCTCAATCTCACCCTGTCTAGCCTCAAAAATCACCCCTCCCCCTTCAAAGGGGAGGCCGGGAGGGGGATGGGGTTATTTATGACTCCGCCAGCCACGACTGAAACATCAGCACCGTCCATAAATGATATTGCCAGTTGTGTACACCCGATAAATGTTCATCCCATAATTTGCGGATCGGTGCCGCTTCAAAAAAACCTTCATTGCGTAGGCGCGTCTCATCCAGCAGCTCCTCCGCCCAATCGCGCAACGGTCCACGCAACCAAATGTCTATCGGGACGCCGAACCCCATCTTGGGACGTTCCACCAATTCTTGAGGCACATAGCGATGCAGCACTTGGCGCAACAACCATTTTCCCTGCCCGTTGCGGATCTTCATGGACAAGGGCACCCGCCAGGCAAATTCCACTACCCTATGATCCAGCAACGGCACCCGCGTCTCCAAACTCACGCCCATGGCGGCGCGGTCCACTTTGACCAGGATATCATCGGGTAAATAGGTAACGGTATCGAGATACATCATGCTTCGGGTGAAATCATGCACCGCGGCGCGATCCGTCGGATCGCCGAGTACGGTGCGTGCCTCGTGCGCCGCCTTCACCACCTGTTCGGGGTCGGGCCATTGGGACACCAAACTCAGATACATATCTTCGGGGTCGCGCACGCCGACGATCTTGGCCAGCTTGTGCAGTTTGTCGCCGGCCCGCGGCTGACGCAGTGCCGATGGCAACAGCGGCCGCGCAACGGTGAACAGACGATCCCAGGTCATGGGCGAGAGAGAGGTCATACCCGCCGCTGCCATGGCGCGCAATCCCCGCGGCATCCAACCGAACCGCCGCCACAGATTGCGCCCCCAAAAATAGCGGTTATAGCCGCCGAACAATTCATCACCGCCGTCACCGGACAAGGACACCGTCACATGGCGGCGCGCCAGCTGGGATACCAGAAAGGTGGGAATCTGCGACGAATCGGCGAAGGGCTCGTCATACAGCGACGGCAATTTGGGTATGACCGCCATGGCCTCTTCGGGGGTCACATACAGCTCGGTGTGTTCGGTGCCCAGATGCTGCGCCACCAGCTTGGCATGCTGCGCCTCGTTAAAGTCGGCTTCATTGAAACCGATGGTGAAGGTCTTGACCGGCCTGCGGCTCTGAGCCTGCATCAGCGCAACAATGGTGGTCGAATCGATGCCGCCGGATAGAAAGGCGCCTAACGGCACATCCGCCACCATCTGTTGCGCAACCGCACTGCGCAACAGCTCGTCCAGCCGGTCGGTCGCTTCATCCTCGTTTATATTCAGTTCGTGACGGAGGCCGTCTTCGGCTACGGCCTTGGCCGACCAGTACCGGCGTGGCGCAGCGGACACGGCCTGAGAGACGTCACCGGGTACGGGCGAAAAGCCACCGCCGTTACTCAGCGCGCGTCCCTTTAGCTCCAGCAAGCAACCCGGCGGCAGTTTATAGACACCCTGATAGATAGAATAGGGCGCAGGGATGTAATTGTGACGCATGTAGGCGGCCAGGGCATCGCGGTTGATCACGCCGCGCCAGGCGGGGTGGACGCGTAGCGCCTTGAGTTCCGAAGCGAACAACAATGTTCTGCCCATCCAACCGTAATACAGCGGCTTTTCACCCAGACGATCACGCACCAGATAAAGCCCGCGCTCGGCGCGGTCCCATACCGCGAAGGCGAACATGCCTACGAATTTCTGCACGGCGGTTTCGACCCCCCACTGCTCGAAGGCCGCCAACATCACCTCGGTATCGGAATGGCCGCGCCATTGCATCCCGCTGGGGGAGCGCACCACTTCCCGTATATCTGGTGCATTGCTTGTAATCCCCTCTCCCTCAGGGACCTCGGTGCCCCTTGAGGGTAGAGGGTTAGGGTGAGGGGAGCCATATAGCTTCTCAAGCGCTTTCCGTAGCTCGTGAAAATTATAGATCTCGCCATTAAAGGCGATCACATAGCGCCCTGACGCCGACACCATGGGTTGGTGGCCTTCCGGAGACAGATCGACAATAGACAAGCGCCGATGGCCTAGAGCCACACCTTTGTCCGCATCCGCCCATACACCGCTATCATCGGGACCGCGATGAACAAGTCTGTCAGCCATAGTTGCTACTACAGCCTTCGAGTCCCTTGTATCACCAATAAAACCGACTATGCCGCACATATCAACCGACAATCATATCGAATGGGACGAAATAGGGATCACGGAAGAAGTATTCTGCAAGCATATATAGGTTTTGGATCATATTCGTCCGGACATCAGGCAGATAAGCCAGCGACGTACAAATTTGAACAGAGAAAGGATCGAGGCACTATACAATAAGATGCCATTGATTCGGTCTTGCCTATAGAGACGTAAGTAAGTATCGAGCTCGCCCTTTTCCATATTCCACAAATTCCCCGTCAAGCCCGACTCACCATATGGGGCCTTGAAGGAACTCGCCAAAGGTAACTCTATTCGCCATGCGGGATAGCCGTCAAAAACTATTTTCAGCCACAACAGATAATCCTCGGAATGCCGCTTGGATACCTCGAAGCGATGGGGAATCTCTCGTTGCAACATTATTGAGCGGGTCGGAAGACAATTGGATCGGAGAAGCCGATGGGGTGTCACCTGCCAAATATTTTTGAATTCGGCAATATCTGGTGCAGCAGGCAGATAAACATCACCATTTTCGCCAAACTGATTCACGGCATGCGCCGTCAGCACTATGCCCGGATGACTTGCCATCCAGCTGTACTGGATTTCCAACTTCCTGGGGTGCCAAACATCATCGGCGTCCAGAAATGCGAGCAAAGGTTGGGTGGCCCTGTCCCAGGCGGTGTTGCGGGCTACAGATGGCCCCCCATTATCGGCCAAGAATACCAGCTCAAATCGAAGAAGATCGCCATAACGCTGGCTCAACCTTTCCAGCACACTCCGCGTCCTACCTCCATCGTTACTCGCATCGTCCACCAGCCAGATCTCGGAAGGCAACATGCTTTGCGCGAACACCGAATCGACCGCGCGCTCAATGGTATCCGCGCAATCGTAGCATGGGATAATAACGGACACCGGGACATTCTGGCGCCCCTCACGGGACGCGCGAGCCATCTCCACATTCAGCTCTCTTTATAAAATAGCCGACCGGGCAAACCAGAAGAAGAATAAGTCTTCGCCCCGAATACGCGCCAACTAATCTCGAATAGAACTCTACGAGCCGCCCGCGGGCCACGCGCTTTTCCCCAGATAGCAACGCACGAGATAAGCAGCAGGCCACGCACTAATTTCAAGAAAACCCCCACCCGATGCCGCTTACAAGCAGCATCAAAGGTAACTGCTGGCGCCGGTCGTTTCGCTACATTTTTAAAATCTTGGTGGGCTATAAGGACAAAATCCACAAGCTGCTTCATTCGTACGTCATAGGTATGATCATTCCGCGTCCTTTCAAAGCCCCTACGGGCAATTTCGTCTCTTAGAGCAGGGTGAGCCAAATAGTGACGTATTTTCTGCACCAGTTCCTCCAAAGTCGAGAACACCTCGATCTCCTCCCCAGGAGTGTAGAACGCCTCCAATCCTGGCGCCTCTTCAGTAAGCAAAAATCCACCCGCACCCGGCACCTCGAAAGTCCTGGCTTTGATCTGGTTGCTGCCTTTGGAGTTGGCGAAATTCAAACTAATCACCGACTCTCTCATAATGCGGGGAATATCGTTTAATGCGACCGGCCCGGCAGGCCAACCATACCCGAAACAGGTGACATCGACTCCCATTTCGGCCAATTTAGCAATTTGCATCTTCCGATCGCCATGCGCGGCGCCGACAAAGGAAACATTATAATGACAAGCTGACGTCGATAGCGGCGCCATCAAATCATCCGCATTGGCGGCCCACTGGGTCAGCAGCACATTTGGAATGCCGTCATCGTGATATTTGGGAACAATATAATCATAGGTCGTTGCCATGGCGTGATATGCGGGCCCGATGAATCTTGAACATTCGCGGTATTTCCAAGAATCGTCCGTTGCCCAACAAATAGTCGCCACATCTCCCCTGTCCTTGATTATCGCCAAGGTCTCTATCCATATCTCATAAAGGAGCTGAACGGACAACAGAACATTCGGGCGAAACTCCTCGACAA
>CAYWIQ010000158.1:0-6118 GCA_964458405.1 uncultured Chromatiaceae bacterium | reverse complement strand
GTTATGAAGTTTTAAAACGCATCCGTTCCGAACCGGTACTACATGAAACCCCCGTCATCATGGTAACGGCCCTCAACGATGACTCCAGCATCAAACGCTGCCTGGCGTTAGGCGCCACCGATTACGTAGGAAAACCTTTTGAACTCACCTTTCTCAAGTCACGCATCCGCCAAGCCATTCACGCCCTCAGCAATCTGCGTAACGCAAACAACAGTGCGGAAACCGCGCCGCACGCCACCATACTGGTTGTGGAGGACGACGAAGTAAATCGCGAACTCCTGGTACGACGCCTGGGAAAATTAGGTTATACCGCCCATGGCGCCGCCAGCGGTGCCGATGCTTTGGATATGCTCGGTGACGGCAGCTACGATCTGATCCTGCTGGACATCATGATGGCAAAAATGGATGGTTTTCAAACCTTACAGAAGATCCGCGCGCGGGAGATGCTGAAGGGCGTCCCCATCATTATGGTTTCCGCCCTAAGCGATGCCGCCAGCATTGCCCGCTGCATGGAACTGGGGGCCGATGATTACATCATGAAGCCTTACAACGCCGACCTCCTCAAAAAGCGGGTGATAAAGTTGGTGGGTGACAAGGCGTCTCCTGCCTACAGCGGGCCCCAAAGCTAACCTGACGCTCAATGCGGATCGACGTCCTTGGCACAGCGAAATCCTATATCGATAAACTTCGAACCGGGTTGCATATATAATCGATAGGCTGTGCGATAAAACTGTGACAAGGCATAATGTCCTAAGCCACCCCAACCACCACCGCGCACCACCTTATACTTCTTACCGAAGCTTTTATCGGTGTAGCTGTTACCGGGATAGGGTTCGTACCAATCCTTGACCCACTCCATGACATTGCCCGCCATATCTAATACGCCATAAGGCGATGCACCTTGCGGATAAGAGCCCACCGGCGCCACACCGAATGGCCAATTGTCCACCTCACCGGCATTGAGACGATGGTTGTCCCATTTATTCCCCCACGGAAATTCGCGACCATCGGTGCCGCGCGCCGCCTTTTCCCACTCCGCCTCGGTCGGCAGACGCTTACCCACCCAGGCGCAAAAATCATGGGCATTGAACCATGTGACGTCGGTCACCGGCAGCGGATCCAGCTTGGCCTTTTTGGCCTCAATGGCCTTCATTAGCGCGGCACGACTCATCTTGCGGGTGTCCATGTCGAGCTTAAATGTATCGCTGGCCACTTTGCGCAAAGTCGGTAGATCCGCGACATCCAACACTTGGGGTGACAATAAATAGCCGTTATCTTTCCACGACGGGGGAAACCAGTAATTGGTCTTGCGCACGAACTCGCGATAGCGGACATTGCTCACTTCATACTTATCGATCTTGTAGGCAGGCAGATTCACTTTATGCTGAGGATGCTCGTCCACGTAAAAGGGTTTGGAAGAGCCGTATCGTTTACCCAGTTGTTCGGTATCCACCTTATTACTACCCATTAGAAACTCGCCGGCCGGGATCAGCACCATCTCGCCTACCGCTTGCGGTGAGGGCGGCGGCGCCGTGTCCTGTGCTGCGGCGGCACCCGTCAGTATTATCCACACCAGCGGCAAGCAGCCAACCCCTAATCTTTTTTTGTTCATCACGCCTTCCTTTTAGCTTCAATCGTTTCTGCGCACCACGGTATCCTAACAGCGCCATATCCGCTACTATCAAATCCCGTGAGTGTGGGCATCGTCATATGATCAATATCCTCTCCATAACCACCCGTCGCCAGGGGCTCCATGAAATCACCTCGGAGGTGACGCATACGGTCGAAAACTCGAATATCGAACAAGGAATGTGCACCTTGTTCATCCGCCATACCTCCGCCAGCCTCCTGATCCAGGAGAATGCCGACCCTACCGCCCGCCAAGATCTGGAAAGCTGGCTCAATCGTCTGGTTCGCGAGGACGACCCCCTATATACCCACACCCTGGAGGGCCGCGACGACATGCCGTCCCATATCAAGGCGGCGCTGACCGCCACTTCGCTGGCGATCCCCATACTCGACAGTCGGCTGACCTTGGGAACCTGGCAAGGCATCTATGTGTGGGAACACCGCCGTCGCGGCGATTCCCGCCAAGTAGTCGTCCACATCAGCCCATAGAGAATAAAACCCTCCCAGACCATCAGGGACCGGAAGCCAGTTTATGGGCCGCCCGCGTGGTTTCCGGCAGGCGATAACGGGTGGTACAGCGCAACACGTATTCCACGGCGCTATCCAAGGCAATGCGATGACCCGTGGAGATATACAAAGGACGCACCCCGGCGCGGGAACGCAACACCGTACCGATCACTTCCTCTTTATCATACAGGGGTTGGCGCGCGCCCTTTTCGTTGGCCAACGGCGCATGGGTCCCCACCAAGCGACTCTTCGCCACCCCAATGGCGGGAAGATCGGTCAACACACCCAAGTGACAGGCAATACCGAAACGCCGCGGATGGGCACGCCCCTGCCCATCGCATAACAACATGTCCGGCAGGCGACGTAAACGCTGCAAGGCGTCCAACACCGCCGGGATCTCGCGGAACGACAACAAACCGGGCACATAGGGAAACACCGTCGGCCGGCGGGCGATGGCATATTCCTGCAGCTCCAGTTGCGGAAAACTCAGCACCGCCACCGCGGCACGGGTCACGGCACCTTGCTGTTCGAATCCCACATCCACACCCGCCACGTGACTCGGCGCAGCGAATTGATCGCCGTCAATCACGGCGTCTCGCAACTGTTGCTGCAAGGCGACCGCCTCGGCGGTGGATACATCCCAACGATGACGGTGATGGATCCGCATCGCACTTCGCCACAAAACTAAGGCATCATCCGCTGAATCTTACGCACATCAGCCATTTCCTGATCGGTGTACACGCCCTCCAAACTCTGGGACGGCCTGAGATTGGTGTGGGGCATGAACATCAAATCCACCAGATCCTTGGCATTTTGATTGTTGACATCCCAACCACCCGCGGCCAATTTATGTAAGGTGGACGAATAACTGTAACCGCTCTCGGCAAATACCTTAACGACGAAATCCTTGCGCTTGCTGGGCGAAAGCCTCATGGGGCTGACCGGCACATTCTGGGCCAGCTTGGCGAACTCATTGGATAATTGCTGCAACACCGCCTTATCACCGATGGGTGCCGGCTTGCCCGGCTCGTCGGCGGTGGAACACGCCACCAACATTGCCAAGCCCGCCAACATCAATCCCAGCTTCAACATGACTCCCCCTATTGGCGCTCGCCCGCCTTCTGCAAGGCCTGCACCACTTTGTCGTTGCTCTCCTTCATAGCCAACATCAACGGTGTCATACCGCCGTCGGTACGCAGAGTATAATCCGCACCATGACTCAACAATAAGGAAACCACCTCGGGATGACCGCGGTCGGCCGCCCAATGCAATGCCGTCCAGCCCTCCCCTTTTTCCTTATCATTGACCGATGCGCCGTGCGCCAGTAATACCCGCACCGTCCCGGCATGCCCCTTCATGGCGGCGCGCATCAAGGGCGTCCAGCCGGATTTATCATGGGTATTCACATTGGCGCCATGGGCCAGTAACAATTTCACCAGTTCGGTATTGCCGATACGCGCCGCGTGACCCAGGGCGGTCCAGCCGTAACTATTGCGGGCATTGACGTCCGCGCCTTTGGCGATCAGCGCCGAAACCGCAGCGGTATCACCCTTCAACACCTTCTTCATCAACGGTGTGTTGTTATCGCAGGCCGTGAGCAGGGCACAGACCATCACCAGCCAAATCAAGGTATATCGCCGCATCTCATTCCACTCATCGTTATCAGGATCAATATGTTATTTTAACATCTTAGCCGCCATAAACCCGAGCCAGCGAATTGCAGTATGATTAGAGGGTTTATTCGAACCTTAGAGAAAAGATCCTATTTCAATGCCCAAGTTCAAATGCCCCCGCTGCCACACCCAGAGCATACCATTCAAGGATAAATACCTCAGTGGACGTTGGATGGTGATTTACTGCAGCCACTGCAAGGCCAAGCTGTGTGCCTACCCGATCCTGCTGGGTGTGTTGTACGTATTTTACGTGTGGGACATCCTGTGGTTCATCGGATTGTTCGATTTCACGCGCAATTATATGGATTTTGTTTACATGGTGCTGGGCTGGCTGGTGCTCGATGCCATTAACCTCTACTTCATACCCTTGGCAGTGATGAAGGGTAGTCCCCGTTACTGACCATTATCCAACCACCATGTCCCGCATACTCGGTATCGGCATCGCCACCCTGGATATCATCAACGGCGTGGACGGTTACCCGGCGGAAGACGCCGAGGTCCGTGCCTTGGACCAAAAAATACGCCGTGGCGGGAATTGCACCAACACCTTGGTGGTGCTCAGCCAACTCGGCCATCGCTGTACCTGGGGCGGAGTGTTGGCGGCAGAGCCGGACAGCGATCGCATTCGCGCCGATCTGACACGCCACGGTATCGAACTCGATGCCGTGCGCACCTTGCCCCATGGCAAGGTCCCCACCTCTTATATCACCCTCAACCGCCGCAACGGCTCCCGCACCATCGTTCACTATCGCGACCTGCCTGAATTCGACTACGACGATTTCGCCGCCATCGATCTCGGCAACTATGATTGGCTGCATTTCGAAGGACGCAATGTCACCGCGACCCGGCGTATGCTGGAACAAGCCAAGCAGTTCTTCCCCGGCATTCCTCGCTCGGTGGAGATCGAAAAACCGCGCGCCAACATTGAACAACTGTTCGACCACGCCGATGTCCTATTGTTCTCCCGTCACTTCGCCCGTGCCGGCGGTTACGTCGACCCTCAACGCTTTTTGACCGACATGGAGCGTAAGACGCCTAACATCATCAAGGTACTGGCCTGGGGAGACGAGGGCGCCTATGCCTTGGCCTCCAACGGCCGGCCGGTGCACAGTCCCGCCTATCCACCGCCACGGCTCATCGACACCCTGGGAGCCGGCGACACCTTCAACGCCGGGATCATCGACGCCCTGCTGGCGGGAAACGACATAGACCAAGCCCTACAGCGCGCCTGCCGTCTGGCGGGGCGTAAATGCGGATATGAGGGGTTGAATTTCGTCGCCGCAGCGAAGTAATACCGCTCGTCTCTACATTCTCCGATCAGGCCTTGAGCCGGTAACCGGTCTTGAATATCCACCACACCGCCGTCAGACACAATGCCAGGAACACCAGTGTCATGGCCAAACTGATGCCCGCTCCGATATCGGACACTCCGTAAAAGCTCCAACGGAAACCGCTGATCAGATAGACAACCGGGTTGAACAAGGTGATCTTCTGCCACAACGGCGGCAGCATGTGGATGGAATAAAAACTGCCGCCGAGAAAGGTCAACGGCGTAACGATCATCAGAGGCACGATCTGCAGCTTCTCGAAACCATCCGCCCAGACGCCGATGATGAAACCGAACAGACTGAAGGTCACGGCGGTGAGCACCAGGAAGGCGATCATCCACACCGGATGGATGATGTGATAGGCAACGAAGAATCGTGCCGTGACCAGGATCAGTACACCGAGGATGATAGACTTGGAGGCTGCGGCCCCCACATAGCCGATGACAATCTCGGCGGTAGAGATAGGCGCCGACAAGATCTCGTAGATGGTGCCGGTAAATTTGGGCAAGTAGATACCGAAGGAGGCGTTGGAGATACTCTCGTTGAGCAGCGTCAACATGATCAACCCGGGGATGATGAAGGCCCCGTAGCTGACCCCGTCGATGGCGCCTACCCGGCTGCCGATCGCCGCACCGAATACCACGAAGTACAGCGAAGTAGACAGTACCGGCGAGGCGATACTCTGCATCAAGGTCCGCCAGGTGCGAGCCATTTCGAACAGATAGATGGCGCGGACGGCATAGACGTTCATGGTTTCCCCCTCACCAGGCTGACGAAAATCTCCTCCAGCGAACTCTCACTGGAATGGAGATCCTTGAAATCGATGCCATGTTCCGTAAGTCGTCTCAGCAGAGTCGCAATGCCGGTATGTTCCCGCCGGGTGTCGAAGGTAAAGATCAGCTCGTTGCCGTCCGCAGCCAATTCCAACGGTTGGTCGATCAGCTCCGAGGGAATGGCGGCCAATGGGGTCTGCAAGTGGAG
>CAYWIQ010000157.1:0-6123 GCA_964458405.1 uncultured Chromatiaceae bacterium | reverse complement strand
TGCGGTCAATTTTGCCGCTGACAGTGAGAGGGAAGGCCTCGAGCTGGATTGTGTCGGCGGGAATCATGTACTCCGGCAGGGTGGCCTTGAGCGCATTTTTTACCCCATAGGCGTCGAAGTGGTCGCCGTTGGCAACGACATAGGCGACGAGGCGCGGATCGCCGGGAGTGTCTTCGCGGAAGGTTACGATACAATCCTTGACCGTGGGCTGTTGCCGCAGCGCCGACTCTATTTCTCCGAGTTCGATGCGGAACCCGCGCAGCTTAACTTGATGGTCGCAGCGTCCCAAATATTCGATATTACCGTCTGGCAGATAGCGCGCCATGTCGCCGGTCTTGTAGATGCGCGACCGATCGGCGTCTCCGTAGGGGTCCGGAAAGAAACTGCCGCGAGTGAGTTCGGGGCTGTTTAGGTAGCCCCGCGCCACGCCCGCGCCTCCCAGCCACAGTTCCCCGGGAATGCCGGCGGGCAGGAGGTTACGGTATTGATCCAGGATATAGGCCGTTACGTTAGCGAGCGGGCGGCCGATGACCGGGCTGGTCATATGTGCTGTGATCAGGCAGCAGGTGGCGTCCACGGTGCATTCGGTGGGGCCGTAGACGTTGTAAAAGCGACTGCACGAAATCGCGGTTATCCTGTTCCAGAGTAGCGGGTCTATGGCTTCACCGCCGCATAGCACGATTGCCGGACAGTGGCCCGTTGAATCGAACAGGTCTTCCTCCAACAGTAGGCGCAGTTGCGTGGGCGTGCAGCCCAGGACATCGGTGCACTGCGTTCTCAACGTCCCGGACAACCGCCTGGTATCGACGCTCACCTCTTCCGGGATCATGACGATGCAGTCACCCCACAGGAGCCGAGTCCATTGTTGGACGGAGGCATCGAATGTGATGGCCGTGTTCAGAGCGACCCGAAGCGGTCGCTTCTTCGTGTCGTTGAATATCCGTGCGTGCAGGCCGTAGGCAAGGTTGATCACGGCACGGTGGGTGATCATTACGCCCTTTGGGATTCCCGTCGATCCGGATGTATAGAGGATGTAGGCAAGATTCTCCGCGTTGAGCGGGACCTCAGGGTCATGACAGTCGTTGCTCCCCGGGCCGGTGGGTGGGGATCCTACCGTTATTAACTTACCGGCGAAGATTTCGACGGCCTTTGCCCGCTGTTTTTCGGAGATCAGCATCAGTTTCGGGTCGGCGTCGGCGATGACGGTTTTCAATCGCTCACCAGGGTGCTTCGGATCCAGCGGGACGTAAACGCCGCCGGCCTTGAGAATGGCGAGGATGCCGATCAGCAGCTCGGGAGATCGCTCCATAAACAAGGCGACGGTCTGTTCCGCGCCCACGCCGGCGGCAATCAGGGCATGGGCGAGCCGATTGGCTCTTGCATTGAGTTCGGCGAAGTTCAGCTGCAGGTCGCCGAAAACCACGGCGGTCGCGTCGGGTGTTTCATGCGCCTGGCGCTCGAACAGCTCGCCAATGGTCGTGTTTTCCGGGTACGGGGCTTCAGTATTGTTCCATGTCGTTAACAGGGTGCGGCGCTCCTGATCCGACAACAGCGGCAAACTCGATATGGCTTGATCGGAATGCGCGACACATGCCTCCAGCAATGTGCGCAAATGTCCCAGCATGTTCTGGATGCGCCATTCATCGAATAGCGCCGTTTGATATTTCAGGCTTAGCTGAAGCTGTTGGTTTTTTTGAATGATGTCTAGAGATAGGGCTGCATCCGTCAATGGTTCCGCCGCTTGCCATTCTTCGACTTCCAGACCGTCCAATTCAAACGCGTGCCAGGCGGCGTCGTGGATATTGATCATGACGTCGAACAACGGATTGCGCTGAAAGTGCCTTTCCGGTTGCAGTGTTTCCACTACCTTGTCGAACGGCAATGCGGAGTGCTTATAGGCCGCCAAGGCGGTTTCACGCGTTCTGGCCAGCAACTGGCGAAAACTCGGGTCGCCGGATAGATCGATGCGCAAGCCCAGGGTGTTGACGAAAAAGCCGATCAAATCCTTGACCTGATCGAAGCCGTGACGACCCGCAACAGGTACTCCGATGACGATGTCCGTTTCGCTGGTGTGGCGGTGTAGTAAGGCAGCGAAGCAGGCGAGCAGCGTCATGAATAAGGTGCAGTTTTCTTCCTGCCCCAAGCGCATGATGTCATCGGTTAGCTGTGGTGACAGGGTCAATCCGCAACGAGCGGCACTATGGTCGGGTGCCTTTGGATAGGGACGGTCGGTGGGGAGTTCCAATCGCGGCGCGTCCGCTAATTGTTTCTGCCAATAGGTCGCGAGCGGTTCGATGGCGGTGCTGTGCAACCACTGTTGTTGCCAGACGGCGTAGTCGCCGTATTGAATGGGCAGCTCGGACGGCTGATAGGGTTGCTGCGACAGACGGCCACGGTAGAACATTGCCAATTCTCGGCTGAATATCCCCATGGACCAACCGTCGGCGATTATGTGATGCAAGGTAATGATCAGGACATGCTCTTGGCTGCCGAGCCTTATCAATACGCCACGCATCAGCGGCAGGCGCGTCATATCGAAGGAATGACGGGCTTCGCTTGCGGCCAGGCGGTGGATTCCCTCCTGTTGCCGGTCAGGGGCGAGGTTGGTCAGATCCTCGACCATTAGTTTGAGGCTGAGGGAAGGCGCTACGTGCTGCAATGCTTCGCTGTCGTCAAATGAAAAGGTAGTGCGCAGAATTTCATGGCGGCTAATGATCTTGTTGAGCGCGAGTTCCAGCGCCGCCTCGTCCAAATTGCCGCGTAACCGCAGGGTGCGTATCACGTTGTTGATGGAATATTCCGGCTCCAACTGTGCTACCAGCCATAGGCGCTGTTGCGCTAAAGACAGGGGAAAGCAAGTCCTGTCGGGATTGCGCGGGATGACCGGTTGTTGCGCCGCCGGGTTTTCCCGGATTTGGGCCCCCAGTTCAGCTATGGTTGGAAAACGGAACAATGCCGTAACGGGCAATTCGCAATGGAATCGTTGGCGAATTCGTTCGATGACCCGTGCGCCGCTCAGGGAGTCGCCGCCGGCGCCGAAAAAATTGCTGTGGATACCGATGGGGACGCTGTCGTCCAACGCCTCTTCGAAGATGGCGGCCAGCTCCGATTCCAAGGGAGTGCGTGGCGCCGTATATGCGTCCTCAAGCGCGCGGGCCAATTTATCCGCCAACCCGATGCGCTGTATCTTGCCGGTAGCTCCCTTGGGGATCTCGTCGACGATGACGATTTTGTTGGGGATTTTGAATTCGGCCAGTCGGCCGAACAGTCCCTGGCGCAGTGCGTCGCCGCTCAAGCGTGTTTTATCCTTGATCACCACCGCCGCCACGATATCTTCGCCAAGGCTGGGATGGGGCACAGCGAAGGTGACGGCCTGCAAGACCTCAGGGTGTTCCAGCAGCGCCTCGTCCACCTCCCGGGGTGAAACCTTCTCGCCACCGCGGTTGATGATTTCCTTTAGTCGTCCGGTTATATAGAGATAACCGTCTTGGTCCATCCGGCCTTGATCGCCGGTGCGAAACCAGCCGTGGGTATAAGCTTGGTCATTCGCCCTGGCGTTGTTGTCGTACCCTGCCGTGACGTTGGCGCCGCGGATGGCGATCTCGCCGAGTTCACCACCAGGCAGCATCGTTCCCGCGGCGTCCACGATGGCGACCTCCGGCCCGGCGGCGATGCCCACGGAACCCGCCTTGCGGACCGCGGGCGGCAGCGGGTTGCTGGTAATCTGATGAGCGGCCTCGGTCATGCCGTAGGCCTCGATCAACGGGACTTTGAAAAGCTGTTCCAAACCTGCCATCGCCCGCGGCGGCAGCGGTGCGGAGGATGAGCGGATAAAGCGCAATGCCGTATCGGCAATCGCATCGCGATGATCGTCCGCCGCTTCCAGGATGGCCATGTGCATGGTCGGGACGGCGGTGAACCAAGTGGGGCGGCATTGTTTCAACCAAGCGAAAAATGCGTTGCGATCAAAGCCCGGCGTGCAGATAACGCCCGCGCCGGCGGCCAGCGACGCCATGACCGCCGCCACCAGGCCGTGGATGTGAAACAGCGGCATGATGTTCAGGCACAGGTCTTTCCGAGTCAGCGCCAAAGCGGCGGCGATATTGTGCGCCGAGGTAGTGAGATTACCTTGTGTGAGCGGGACAACCTTAGGGCGTGCAGTGGTACCGGAAGTATGCAGTACCAAGGCTTCGTCATCGGCGGTCGAATAGATCGGAGTCGACCGTGTATTGCTTTCACCGCCAGGCCCAAGGATGAAGCTGCCGGCGGGTCGATGACGTTGCGGATGCAGTTCAATGATGGGGACGGCGAGCCGGGCCGCCGCCGCCCGTGCCGGCGAATCCATGTCCGCCTGAATCACCAGCGCCTTGGCCCCAAGGTCGGAGAGGTAGAATGCGAATTCCTCGTCTTGGAAAGCGGGGTTGAGCGGCGCGGCGCTGGCGCCGGCGGCGATACTCAGGAAGGCGGTGGCCAGCTCCGGGCCATTGGGGAGCACCAAGGCGACGCGGTCGCCGCGGCCGATCCCGACGCCGTTCAATTGGGTGAGATTGGAAGTAACTAATTCATTTAATTGATAAAAACTGAGCGGCGACCGCCCCGGGGCGGTAATGGCGGCAGCTTCCGGGTCGGTTCGCGCATGGGCGGTAACGCATTGACGTATCGATGTAAATCGATTGCTCCAGTCCTTTTCGTCCATATACCCGGATTCGTAATTGATAGGCCGCTCTTAACACTATCGGGAAGCCGGGCAGTTATCATTAGAAAATCAGGGGATAGGCGGTATAGCCGTAGGCGGCTATGACGGAGCCTGTCCGCCATGCGGTGGCATGGCGGATGAAAGGGACGGCGTGAGGGCTACTTATATAAGCCTAGATTTTCCCAGAGGGTTTTGGTCGGGCCGGCCTGATTCATGGTGTAGAAGTGCAATCCCGGGGAGCCGCCGGCCAGCAGGTCGCTGCACAGTTTGGTGGTGACCTCCATGCCGAAGGCGCGCAGCGATTTCATGTCGTCGCCGTAGGATTCCAAACGCTTGCGTATCCAGCGCGGGATCTCGGCGCCGCAGGCATCGGAGAAGCGCGCCAGTTGGGTGAAATTGGTAATGGGCATGATCCCCGGTACGATGGGCAGGTCCAGGCCCAGCTTTTCGCAATCGTCCACGAAGTGGAAGTAGGCATCCGGATTATAAAAATACTGGGTCATGGCGCCGTCGGCGCCGGCCTCCACCTTGCGCTTGAAGTTGAGCAGGTCGGCGCGGGCGTTACTGGCCTGGGGATGCATCTCCGGGTAGGCGGCAACTTCGATGAAAAAGTGATCGCCGGTCTCGGCGCGGATGAAATCGACCAGCTCATTGGCATAGCGGAATTCGCCGGCCTCGCGCATACCCGAGGGCATGTCACCGCGCAGGGCGACGATGTGACGGATGCCCTGCTCCTTATAGTTGTTCAATATCTGGCGGATGCTGTCCTTGGTGGAGCCGATGCAGGACAGATGGGGCGCCACGTCGAGACCGGTCTGTTGCTTGATCTCGCGCACGGTTTCGAAGGTGCGTTCCTGGGTCGAGCCGCCGGCACCGAAGGTCACCGAGGCGAAGCAGGGTTTGAGCGGTGCCAGTTGCTCACAGGTGTTGCGCAGTCGCGCGGCGCTTTCCTCGCTCTTGGGCGGGAAGAATTCGATACTGTAGGCTTTGGGATATTTCTTTTGGGAGTCCATGGGATCTTAATCTATTGACTATGGGAGGGGCGGGTCGTGAACAAACGTGCGTCGTCCATCGCAATTTGAGGGTGGGTTAGCCAGCGCTAACCCACCCCGCATTGGCGATCAATAGCGATAATGATCGGGCTTGTACGGACCTTCCGCCGGAACGTTGATGTAGTCAGCCTGTTCCTGGGAGAGCTTCGTCAAGTTGGCGCCGATCTTCTTGAGGTGCAGGCGCGCCACGTTTTCATCCAGATGTTTGGGTAACACATAGACCTGTTTTTCGTACTTGTTGCCGTACTTGAACAGTTCGATCTGGGCCAGCACCTGGTTGGTGAAGGAGTTGGACATCACGAAGCTGGGATGGCCGGTGGCGCAGCCCAGGTTTACCAGGCGGCCTTCCGCCAACATGATGATGCGATTGCCGTT
>CAYWIQ010000156.1:0-6163 GCA_964458405.1 uncultured Chromatiaceae bacterium | reverse complement strand
GCGCCTTGTCCAGGGTCATGCCGATTTCGAACGGAATCAGTTTGGCGATGCGGTCGACGAATCCGTACGGATGACCCATGACCCGGCCCACGTCGCGCACCACCGCCTTGGCGGCCATGGAGCCGTAGGTGATGATCTGCGACACCCGCTCGCGGCCATAGCGCTGTACTACGTAATCGATGACCCGGTCGCGGCCTTCCATGCAGAAGTCCACGTCGAAGTCGGGCATGGACACCCGCTCCGGATTGAGAAAACGCTCAAAGAGAAGATCATAACGTATTGGATCTAAATCGGTAATATCCAATGAGTACGCCACCAGCGAACCCGCCCCGGAACCACGCCCCGGTCCCACCGGTACGTCGTTGTGTTTGGCCCACTGAATAAAGTCGGCGACGATCAGGAAGTAACCGGGAAAGCCCATCTTGGTGATCACCTCGAGTTCGATCTCCAGGCGTTCGTCATATTCCTTGCGCCGCTCGGCGAAATCCGCCGCGATGGGATCGAATAATGTGGGCAGACGCCGCTCCAAGCCTTCGCGTGCCTGCTGGCGGAAATAGTCGTCAGTGGTCATGCCCGCGGGGATGGGAAACTCCGGCAGCACTGCCTTACCCAGGGTCAACTCCAGGTTGCAGCGTTTGGCTATCTCCACGGTATTTTCCAAGGCCTCGGGGAGATCGGCGAACAACTCCGCCATTTCCGCCGCCGTTCTCAGATATTGCATCTCGGAAAAATGACGCGGGCGGCGTGGATCGCCCAATACCCTACCGTCATGGATGCAGACCCGCGCCTCATGGGCCTCAAAATCCTCGCGTTTCAAAAAATGCACATCATTGGTGGCCACCACCGGCACACCCGCCGCACCCGCCAGTTCCACTGCGGCGTGCAGATACTCCTCATCCTGGGAACGATCGGTGCGCTGCAACTCTATATAGAAGCGTCCGGGAAACAGCGCCTGCCAATCCGTCAGGGCCGCCTCGGCAGCGGCGCGGTTACCCGCCAGCAACGCCTGCCCCAAGTCCCCCCCCTTGCCGCCGGACAACGCGATCAGCCCCGCACTCGCCCCGCCCAACCAATCCTTATGAATAGTGGCCACGCCCCGCTCCTGGCCTTCTATATATGAACGCGAGATCAGCCGGGTAAGATTGAGATAACCCTCTCGGTTCTGGCACAGCAACACCACACGGCTGGGCAGGTTGGGATCGGCATCGTTGTGCACCCACAGATCCACGCCGATGATGGGTTTGACGCCCGCCGTCATGGCGGCCTTGTAGAACTTCACCATGGCGAACAGGTTGCACTGATCGGTGATCGCCACCGCCGGCATACCCGCCTCCGCGCAGGCATTCACCAATGACTTGACGCGCACTACACCATTGGCGAGCGAATACTCACTGTGAACACGGAGATGGATAAAGCCGGGGGTCATGCGGCTATTCTAGCCTAGCCATCCCGCCGCGGCACGCCTTGACAAATAGGGAATCTCGCGCGAGTGTCCAGCGCCCAAGCAATTCTTTTCATAAAGACTTATCGGTAAGTCCTTGAAGGCCCGAACATTGAAAATTTGGCAATCGTTGAGCATTGCGGATTACGTCATCGCTAAACTTACCAACTAAAGTATCTAACAGTTATCATTCAGCAACACCGCCCGTATTCAAACTCACAAGGAAGGTTTATGAACGAAGATACCACCCCCCCGGAAAGCGAATCTCCGCCGCCCAAACAAGACGACACTCATTTCAAGCAACATGTAAAGGCCCGCTCCACCTGGCTGCGGCTGTTCTTCATGCTGGTGGTCGTCATACTCTACGGCGTGTCCCGTGTGGTAACGGGCGCGGTGATTGTGTTGCAGTTTTTCTGGTTGCTGTTCACCGGCGGGACAAATGCCCGGCTGTTACATCTTGGACAGGCGCTGGCCACCTATACCTATCACATCATTCTCTACCTGTCCTTCAATACCGAGCAACGACCCTTTCCCTTCGACGCCGATTGGCCGGCAGGCCCGCCGTCGGCGTAAGACGCCGCTCGCGTCTGAAAAACCCAACCTCGACGCCCTCCAGCGGGGCATCACTCTGACTATGCGCCTGAATAGAGCACTAAGGTGGCAACCGCGCTATCGCCGCGCCTGGAAAGCGGCATGAGACACCATCAATATAAAAATTAAAAACAATATATTAGGTAATATACCTTCTCTAGATTATCAGCTTCAATCTCGCGGTAACGCGTGGCATGCATGTTGCTTCAAAACGTAACAGAGACGCGTAATACAACGAACGATGGCACCCCCTACGATCACCGGTCTTATAGAGATAACGATGAACTCCCCCTCACCGTCATGGCCATCCCGCGCCTAAGAAACAGAGATGGTCTACGGCCGTTCGGCCTCGCCTTGGGTTACGGCCTATTGGGTTACGCCGGCGGACTGACCATGATCTGTGCGTCGAATGTCACCGTCAATCTGTTCGGAATATTGCTGCTGGCCCACGCCATGGTCATCTGCGCCTACCTGATCCACGAATGCGCCCACAACACGATCTTTGCCGTCAACGCCCATAACGCGCGGTTGGGCACTGCGCTGGGGTGGATCACCGGCAGCTGTTACGCGCGCTACGAGGATTTGCGCCGCAAGCACTTCCGTCACCATGTGGAACGGGCGGACGTCATCGGCTTCGATTACCGTACGCGACTCGATGTCCGCCCGCTGCTGACCGCTGGCATCGCCGTGTTGGAATGGACCTACATACCCGCCGTGGAGATCATGCTGCATGCACTGGTGATCGTCCTACCCTTTGTCGACGACTACCAGCGTCCGCGCCGTGCGCGGGTTGCCGTTGTCCTGGCCGTCCGTCTCGTGCTATTCGCACTACTCGCGGCGCTGGCGCCCATGGCACTGTTGTACTATGCCTGCGCCTATATGCTGTTCCTGATCGTAATGCGCTTTATGGATGCCAACCAGCACACCTACGAACTAATAGAGACGCATCGGGATGCACCGCTGCCCGGTGCGGAACAACGCGATCGCACCTACGAGTATCAGCATACCTATTCCAACCCAATCTCGTTGCGCCTGCCATGGCTGAACCTGCTCACCCTCAACTTCGCCTACCACAACGCCCATCATGATCGGCCCACCGTGCCGTGGTACCGGCTGCCGGCGTTGCATGCCGAATTGTACGGCGACGACCGTAACCATGTATTGGCGTTTCGCGACCTGCTGCGTGCCTACCATAAACATCGGGTAGAACGGGCCTTTCGCCCACTCAGCTCGGATCACACTGCCCATACCAAACAAGGGCCGGACTTTCAGGGAATAGACGGCATCTCGTTTCTGGTTCCGATTTAGTGGAACTGCAACTGTTCAAGACACTGTGGGGGCACCAAGGTGGCTATAAGCTCGCCGCCGAGCAGGCCGTCGGCGCCGGCTTCGACGGCCTTGAAGGCCCCATTCCACTGCAACCCGACACACAGCGCCGGTTCGCAAAGCTATTAGAGGAACACGCGCTGGGCTACATCGCCGAGATCTGCACCGCGGGTTCCTATGTGCCGCAACGGCAGGCCGATGTAAAAACCCACCTGGCGTCGTTGGAAGAACGGTTGCGTGCCTGCATTCATCTCAAACCCCAATTGGTAAACTGCATCGGCGGCTGCGATGCCTGGCCCCTGGAGCAACACCTTGCATTTTTCCAAGGCGCGATGCACCTGGCGCAACAATTCGGCGTGGCCATCAGTTTCGAGACCCACCGTAGCCGCTCGTTGTTCAATCCTTGGATCACCCACCAAGTGGTCGAAGCGTTACCCGACATTCGGCTCACCTGCGATTTCAGTCATTGGTGCGTGGTGTGCGAACGCCTGCTCGACAGCGAACTCGACGTTATCCACGCCATCGCCGCCAACGCACTGCACATCCACGCCCGTGTCGGATACGATCAGGGACCGCAGGTTCCGCATCCCGCGGCGCCTGAATACGCTGATAGCCTGCGTGCGCACCAAAGCTGGTGGGAAATCCTCTGGCATGCACAACAACGACGCGGGATGACGACCACCACCATGACACCGGAGTTCGGTCCCGACGGCTATCTGCATCTGCTGCCCTTCAGTCAAACCCCGGTCGCCGATCTTTGGGAAATCAACCGCTGGATGGCGGCTAATGAACGCCGGCATTTCTTAAAATTCAGTAGCACAAGCCCCCCCGAACAATGTTTGTTTTAAGACCGGTGCATTCCCGAATCCGGTCGGCTTCTGCTAGCTAACGCATACCTCAAGTGAAGTCGCCTCCCCGTGCCGGACTAATGAGGTCATGGCATTGCGTTCCATTGCAATGGCAAAGCTAAGCGCACTGTTTTAACCCATCAACGCACCAACATTAAACAGCCTGATAAACGCATCGTTGCTTGCTTCTTCATTACCGGCTGTTTAGCAAGCCTTTTCTTTTACTGGCATAGCGGTTGCTAATCTGCCTGTAGCGGTTCCCATTTCACTATATAGGTAGGAGAGGAGTCCCCATGAAGAAGTCGAGCCGAAAACTATTCAGCGCGTTGCTGGGCCTGCTGATGGCCGGTGCATCGCTGCAGACTTTCGCCGCGCCGCTGCGCATCGGTTACAGCGACTGGCCGGGTTGGGTGGCCTGGCAGGTGGCCATCGATAAGGGTTGGTTCAAAGAAGCGGGCGTGGACGTCAAGTTCGACTGGTTCGACTATGTAGCCTCAATGGACGCCTTTTCCGCCGGCAAACTCGATGCGGTGGCGGTCACCAACGGCGATGCCCTGGTAACCGGGGCCAGCGGCGCCAAAAGCGTGATGATTCTGATCAACGACTATAGCAACGGCAACGATATGATCGTCGCTCAACCTGGCATCAACTCCCTCAAAGAACTCAAAGGCAAGAAGATCGCCGTCGAACTGGGCTTCGTCGACCATCTGTTGCTGCTCAACGGACTCAAAGCCAACGGCATGAAGGAAAACGACGTGCAATTGGTCAACTCGCCCACCAACGAGACGCCTCAGGTATTGGCCTCGGGTGAGGTGTCCGCCATCGGCGCCTGGCAACCCAGTTCCGGCATCGCCCTGAAACAAGTACCCGGTTCCAAACCCATCTACACCAGCTCCGACGCGCCGGGCCTGATCTACGACGTGTTAACCGTATCGCCGCAAAGCCTCGCCATGCATAAAGCGGAATGGGAAAAGGTGATAAAGGTCTGGTACCGAGTGGTGAATTATTTCTATGACCCCAAGACCCGCGACGATGCCATCAAGATCATGGCCGCCCGCGTCGGCGTGACGCCCGCCGAATACAAGACCTTCGTCGACGGCACCAAGATCCTGAAACTGGATGAGGCCAAGAAGGCTTTCAAGAAAGGCAGCGGCTTCTCATCGCTCTACGGCTCGTCCAAGATCTCCGACGACTTCAATGTCGATAACAAGGTCTATAAGGAACACCAGGATGTGGACAGCTACATCGATCCGTCGTTGACCGACAAAATGTAAATACCGTCGGGGCCTAACACGGGAATAGGAACGACATCAACAACTCAACAACCAACGGGTCGTGAACATGGTTTCCGCAGTACGCAAGGAACCGACGGACAGGCAGAGGCTCATGATGGGTATCATGAGCTTCGCCATCCCGCTGCTGATCTGGAGCCTGGTGAGCTATATCCCCTTCATCTGGCATCCCGACGTACGCATCACCGATCCGGGATCGGTGTCGTATTTCAGAACCGACATGCTTATCCAGAAGGAACTGTTCAACAAAGAGGCGGCCAAGGCCCGTATCGAGGGCAAGGCCCTTCCTAAGGGTGTGCCGGCCAACCCCATCTACCTCCCCGCGCCCCATCAGGTATTGAAGGCCTTTTACACCGCCTTCACCACGCCCCCGGTGCGACGCGACGAAAAGTGGCTGCATGAAAGCCTGTGGTCCAGCATCCAGGTCATCTTCTGGGGGTTCTTTATCTCATCGCTGATCGGCGTACCGTTGGGCATCCTCGCCGGCACCTACGGTACGATGTCCAAGCTCACCGAGCCATTCATCGAATTTTTCCGTTATCTTCCCGCCCCCGCCTTCGGCGCCTTGGCCGTGGCAGTGCTCGGCATCTACGCGGCGCCCAAGATCGCCATCATCTTCATCGGCACCTTCTTCCAACAGGTGCTGGTGGTGGCCAACACCACCC
>CAYWIQ010000155.1:0-6204 GCA_964458405.1 uncultured Chromatiaceae bacterium | reverse complement strand
TGCTGGCCTCGTGGGTGATCGGTCTATTCGATGCCGCCATCGAAAAGGTGGTGGCCTTGGCGGTGCTGATGCCCATCGTGGCCAGTATGGGCGGCATCGCCGGCAGTCAGACCCTGACCCTGGTGATTCGCGGCATGGCCCTAGGGCAGATCAGCAAGGCCAACGCCTGGCGTTTCTTCACCAAGGAGATCGCGGTGGGCCTGGTGAATGGTATGGTGTGGGCCTTGGTGGTGGGCGGTATTGCCGCGTTGTGGTTCGATAATTTGCAAATCGCCTGGATCATCGCCCTGGCGATGGTGGTCAATCTCCTAACCGCGGCGGTGGTGGGGACCACCATTCCCTTGTTGCTGCGCCGCTTTGGAATCGATCCCGCCCTGGCCGGTTCGGTAGTATTGACCACCTTCACCGATGTGGTGGGCTTCATGTCATTTCTGGGTATCGCCGCCTGGGTATTCTTGTGAACCGGGCGCGATGTCGACGAATCGACTCTACCGTCAAGTGATTTTATTCAGGAGGAGGTTGCCGTAGTCGTCGCCGCGGCAGCGCCAGCCCGGTGCCAGGAAAGTGGTGGAGACGGCATCGGTGATCAGTGCCGGCCCCATCACCTCCTGACGCGTGGCGCACAGTGCCGCGCGTTCCCATAGCGCAACGGCGTCGGCAACGCCGTAGATGCACGCACTGGTCGCGCTTGGCAGCTGTGGCGTTGCGCCGCTGATGGGCAGCGACAGTTCCGGATCCGGGCCGCGGGCGGCCACGCGGATGTTCACCAGCTCGATGGGCATATCGAGACGATGTCCATAGTGTACTTCGTGGCTGCGCTGAAATTCACTAGCGGCGCGGCTGCTGTCTTGCCAGGTAACGGTGAGGGCGGCGGACTGGCCGCTGTATCGCAGGTCTACGCTGCGCTCGACGCTGATCTCGGTGGCGGGTACGCCTTCCTGGCCCAACGCCGCGATGCAGTGCTGTTCCAATGCGGTGAATTCATCATTCAGCCTTTGTTCATCGACGTCCTCCAATAATCGGTTCACAGTGCGCGACAAGTGACGGCCGCGTGGTGCCGCCAGCATACCCAACGCCGACAAAACGCCGGCATGTATTGGAACAAGGGCCTGTTTCAAGTCCAGGGCGTCCGCCAAGGCGCAAACATGGAGACCACCGGCGCCGCCGAAGGACAGCAAGGTGAAGCGACGCGGATCGACACCCCGTTGTACCGAAATCATCCGCAGGGCGCGCGCCATGTGTTCATTGGCGATGCGGATAATGCCCAGCGCTGCTTCTTCTATACTCAGCCCCAACGGTGCGGCGATGCGGGCCACCGCTGCGCGTGCGGCTTGGCTATCGAGTTGCATGGTGCCGCCTAGGAAATGATCGGGACGCAAACGTCCCAGGATTAGGTTGGCATCGGTTACCGTTGGTTCGCCTCCGCCATGGCCGTAACAGGCCGGTCCGGGATCGGCGCCCGCCGATTGCGGGCCGACATGCAACAGCCCGCCGGCATCGAGGCGGGCGATGGACCCACCGCCGGCACCGATGGTTTGCATGTCCACCATGGGCACCCCGACCGGGTAAGGGCCTATACGGCCTTCGCCGGTGAGGCGCACGTCGCCGTCGATCAGCGCGACGTCGGTGGAGGTACCGCCCATGTCGAAGGTAAGCAGGCGTTGTTGGCTGCTGTGTTGCGCGATGAAACGCGCGCCGACCAGGCCGCCCGCCGGGCCCGACAACAGCATGCGTACGGCATGACGTCCCGCCTCGGCGATGTCCATGGTGTCGCCGGCGCTTTGCATCACCGCGATGGCGGCGCCGGGTAGGCCGTCTTGGAGCTTGCGCAGATAGCCTTGCACCAGTGGGCCCACATAGGCGTTCAGCCAGGTAGTGATGCCGCGTTCGTACTCGCGGTACTCCGCCATGATCTCCGAGGAACGCGAGACGAAAACGCCTGGAGGAACGCTATCGGCGATCGCCCGTTCGAAGCGGTCGTCGCGAAATGAGAACAGCAGATTGATCGCCACCGCTCGTGGCGCCAGTCGTTGCAACGTATCGCGCAGTTGCGCCAAATCCATATCGCTGAGTGCTTCCACCACGCTGCCGTCGGCGGCCAGGCGGCCGCCGGTCTCAACGCATAATTCTTCGTAGACGGGCGGCGGCATGGGTACAGGTTGAAGATTGTACAGCTCGCGGCGGGCCTGGCGGCCGATGGTGAGCAGATCCTTGAAGCCGCGATTTGTAATGAAGGCGGTGCGTACGCCTTTGCCTTCCAACACCGCGTTAGTCGCGACGGTGGAGCCGTGAACCAATCGTAGCCGCTGCGGATCGATACCCAGGTCTTTTATGCCGTTCAAGATCGCATGTTCCGGCGCGGAGGGTGTCGACAGCCGTTTGTGGATATGCAACGTTGTGCCATCATAGAGGACGAAGTCGGTGAAGGTCCCGCCGGTGTCTATGCCCAGGAAAATTTCGTCTTGTGGATTTTGATTGAACATCGTCGGGAACTTTTCCGTGAATACAGACTCTTTATTGCTCGTTTGAGTATGATAGCGCGGTCCTAGAGACCCTAAGTTTAATCCAGTTTTTGTCGCAGCCGGCGTTGTCTACAGCAACAAGAGAAACCGAAACGCATGAGCGATCCAGTTAATCTGATTCAATTAGAACACGTCTACCGTTATTACGGACACAATTGCGCCCTCAATGATGTCAGCTTCACCGTCGGTAAGGGTGAGGTGCTCGGTCTGCTCGGGCCCAACGGGGCCGGCAAGTCCACCACCATGCAGATCATCAGCGGCAACTTAGCGCCCAGCGCCGGCCAAGTGCGGGTCAACGGCATCGATCTCCTCGATGAACCCACCGCCGCCAAGGCGGGCTTGGGCTATCTGCCCGACCAACCGCCCTTGTACCGTGAGTTGAGCGTGGATGAATTCCTGCAGTATTGCACGCGTCTCAACCGCATCCCCGCCGGCCAGCGGGGTGCCGCCGTTGCCACCGCTAAGGAACGTTGTGGTCTCACCGCGGTGGGGAGGCGCCTGATCGGGAATCTGTCCAAGGGTTATCAGCAACGGGTCGGGATCGCCCAGGCTATTATCCACTCACCGGCGGTGGTGATCCTCGATGAACCCACCGTGGGCCTTGATCCGCTTCAGATGCGCGAGATCCGCAGCCTGATCCGTGAATTGAGCACTGAGCACAGCATTATTCTCTCCACCCATATCCTCCCCGAAGTCCAGGCGGTGTGCGACCGGGTGCAGATCATCAGCGACGGCAAACTGGTGCTTAACGATACCATTCAGGGATTGCAGCTGCGTATGCAGGCTTCCAGTTTGGTAGTGGGCCTGCGGCGATCTCCCGCCGTCGAAGAGTTGCAACAACTCACGGGTGTGGAGGCGGTGGAAGCGGTGAGTGATGGTGTTTGGCGGCTGCATTACCGACCGGAAAGCAATCCCGCCGAACAATTGGCGGTAGAGGCGGTGCGCCATGATTGGGGGCTTTACGAATTGATGCCGGAGCGTATGTCATTGGAACAGGTATTCGTCGATATCACGCGCAGCGATCCTACTGAACAAGGCGAAGGGGCGGCGGCATGATTTGGAATATAGCGACACTGGAGCTGAGACGTCTGTTCTTGTCGCCGTTGGCCTGGAGCGTGTTGGCGGTGGAACAGTTGATCCTTGCCTGGTTTTTTATGGTAGGTGTCGATAATTATTTGGTTTTGCAGCCGCGGCTGGCAATGATGCAGGGCGCGCCCGGCGTCAGCGATTTGATTGTGGCGCCGTTGTTTGGTGATGCGGCGATCGTCTTGTTGTTCGCGGTGCCGATGTTGACCATGCGCCTGATCAGTGAGGAGCGCCGTGGTCAGACCTTGAGCCTGTTGATGTCCGCGCCGGTAACCATGACCGATATCGTACTTGGCAAATTCTTGGGGGTGACGATATTTTTCCTCATCTTGGTGGCGATGATCGGCATGATGCCGCTGTCGCTGCTCAGCGGCGGCACCATTGACTTCGGTGTCTACGCCGCCGGCTTCTTGGGTGTGGCGCTGTTGACGGCAAGCTTCGTCGCCGTGGGAGTATTCATGTCCACCCTCACGGCGCAACCGGCCATCGCGGCGGTCAGCACCTTCGGGGTCTTACTGGGATTATGGATAGTGGACTGGGCGGGTGCGGATCACGCCGGCCCGCTCGGCTATCTATCAATTCTGCGTCATTACCAGTCCCTGCTCAAGGGCGTGTTCAACAGCAGTGATGTGATTTATTACCTATTGTTCATCACCACCTTCATCGTGCTCAGTATTCGGCGGTTGGACGCCGACCGGCTGCAGCATTGAGATTTGATCGCCATCGATATCAATTAAGGTCGTCATGCAAGTAACCAAGCGCTCGAGACGTTTGACCCGTTTGAATAATGTCGTGTTCGTCGCACTCTTGTTGGGTGTGGTCGGTTTATTGGCCTGGGTAAGCACCCGTTACAATTATCAAGCGGATTGGACCGCCAATGCCCGTCATTCACTATCGCCGGCCAGTGTCAAATTGTTGCAGCAGGCCAAGGGGCCAATCACCGTTACGGCCTTCGCCCGCGACAATCGGCAGTTGCGTGATCAGATTCGCGACATCATAGGCCGCTATCAGCGTTATAAATCCGGTGTCACGCTCAGTTTTATCAATCCCGACACCAATCCGGCTCGCACCCAAGCAATGGGGGTGACCACCGATGGCGAAGTGGTGTTCGACTATGCCGGGCGCAAGGAACATATCAAGCCGAGCGAGCTGCAGGAGCAGAACATCACCAATGCCTTGCAGCGTCTGATGCGTAACGGTGAGCGCTGGTTGGTGTTTCTCGATGGCCATGGCGAGCGCAGCATTCAAGGGCAAACCAATAACGGTTTGTCGATGTGGGCCAAGCAATTACGGGACAAGGGCTTCAAGACCCGCAGCGTTAACCTTGCGCAGGCGGGCAGTATTCCGGACAACACCACGGTGTTGGTGATCAGCGAGCCGCAGGTAGCTCTATTGCCCGGTGAAATCAAGGCAATTGAGGATTACATCAAGCGTGGCGGTAATCTGTTGTGGCTGGGTGATCCAGGTCCAATGCACGGTCTGGGGCCGGTAGCCGATGAGTTGGGGGTGAAATTTCTTCCGGGCATCGTAGTGGATCTCACGACCCAATTGTTGGGGATTCAAAGCGCCGCCATCGCTGCAGTGACCAATTACGGTACCAGTCCGGTGACCAAAGACTTTAACCTCCTTACGGTGTATCCCTTGGCGGCGGGCCTCACCGTCGACGCGCCCAAGGGTTGGCAGGGTGACGGCTTCCTCAAAACCGGTAAGGACAGTTGGGTAGAGACCGGCAAGCTTACCGGCAAGGTGAGCTTCAACGACAAGCAGGATATCCGCGGGCCGGTCACTCTGGCTGTTACGTTGACACGTACACCACAGCAAAAGACGGCCAAGAAGGGAGAGGACAAACAACAACGGGTGATCGTGACCGGTGACGGTGATTTCTTATCTAATCAGTATCTGGGTAACGTAGGTAACCTCGATCTCGGTATGAATATGATCAATTGGCTGAGTGAGGACGAGCATTTCCTGAATATTCCTGCCAAGACCGCGACGGATACCCGCTTGGAATTCTCTAAGACGCAGAAGAGCATTATCGGTTTTGGTTTCTGGATTGGGGTGCCCGCGCTTTTGCTGGTCAGCGGCTTGACCATCTGGTTGCGGCGGCGCAAGCGTTAAGGGGTAGAGACTATGGGCAAGCGGATGGTCCTCAACCTATGGCTGGTCGTTGCGCTGCTGGCGTTGGTGTGGGTGGTGTGGAAAGATCCCGGTCACTCGCCGAAACCCGCTGCAATCAAGCTGACAGCCTTGAGCCCCGCCGCCATCAACAAGCTGGTTATCACCAACCATACAGGGACCATCACGCTGACCAAACAGAATGGCAAGTGGCGCTTATCCAAGCCGCTGGCTATCGCGGCCAACGGTGTGCGGGTGGATGATCTGTTGGATGTGGTACAGGCCAAAAGCCTGGCGCGGTTTCCGGTGGCCGGTCACAATTTGAGTGAATACGGTTTGGCCAAGCCCGCCGTAACATTGCATCTCAACGATACTGAGATCCAGTTCGGGGGCGTGACGCCGGTGGATCAGCAGCGCTACGTCAAGGTCGGCGACACCGTCCACCTTATTTCAGACCGTTATATGCTCGAGCTGACCGGCG
>CAYWIQ010000154.1:0-6212 GCA_964458405.1 uncultured Chromatiaceae bacterium | reverse complement strand
TAGTATTGCCGAGGCGGGTAGCCGAGTTTAGTTAGCCGGCTTGGCGGGGCGTTAACCACATTTCGAGTCGCCGCAATTCAGACACGTCAGGCAGCCATCCATAATGATGACTGCTTTGGTTTGGCACTTTCCGCATAGCTGCGCGTTGTCTGGGAAGCCGGAGCCTTCTTCGGTCGTCGCGGATGGTTGTTGTTGGGCTTGTTCGTACTGACTACGCTTCTCCGCGATCAGCTTTTGTTGGTGTTCATCCGGACCGTCGTTTTTAAGCAAGCCGATGGCGCGTAGATGGTTTTCGATGGCGTCACCGATCTCCGCCACCAGTGACGGCATATATTTCCCGCCTTTTTTGAAATAGCCGCCCCGTGGATCGAACACCGCTTTCAATTCTTCCACCAAGAACGTGACATCGCCCCCTTTACGGAAAACCGCGGAGATGATCCGAGTGAGGGCGACGATCCATTGAAAATGGTCCATATTCTTCGAATTGATGAAGACTTCGAAGGGGCGGCGCAGTTCGTGGGGAGTGCCCGGATTCAGTACCACGTCGTTGATGGTGACATACAGGGCATGCTCCGAGAGCGGGGTTTTCACTTTGTAGGTCGAACCGAGCAGCACATCGGGGCGCTCGATCTTTTCGTGCATGTGGATGACATTGGAGGTTTCGTCGTCATCCTCCCCCGGGGTAACGGTACTTGAGTCAACTTTATCGCCTTCCTTGATAACGCCGTACTTGACTATCTTCTTCTCGATCTTGATGGTCATATATAAACTCCTCTATTTGAGCGACTGCCCTTTAACTTTAAGGCGAGATAATGCTCAAAATTTCCCGTAATAACCTTCCTTCAGCGCATCGTACAGATTGGCGGCGGTATGCGTCTCGCCGTCGTATTCAATCTCTTCATTCCCTTTGAATTCGACGGCTGAACCATCCTCCAACGTGAAGCGATAGGTGGTATTGGCCAAATCGCTCTCCTTGACCAATACGCCTTGGAAGGCTTCGGGGTTAAAGCGAAACGTGGTGCAGCCCTTTAAACCCTGCTCATAGGCATAAAGATAGATATCTTTGAAGTCCTCATAGGGATATTCGGTTGGCACATTGGCGGTCTTGGAAATGGAAGAGTCGACCCATTTTTGCGCCGCGGCTTGGATATCAACGTGTTGCTTGGGGGTGATATCCTCGGCAGTGATGAAGTAGTCGGGTAGGCGTTCTTCTTCCTTCTCCGAGAAAGGCATTGCCTGGGTGTTGATCAATTCCCGATAGGCGAGCAGCTCGAAGGAATACACGTCCATTTTTTCCTTGCTCTTTTTGCCCTCACGGATCACGTTGCGGAAATAATGGTGCGCGAAGCTGGGCTCGATGCCGTTGCTGGCGTTATTGGCCAGCGACAACGAGATAGTGCCGGTGGGGGCAATGGAAGTGTGGTGGGTGAAGCGGGCGCCTTTCTCAGCCACTTGATCGACCAGCGTCGGCGCCACTTCGGCAACACGTTGCATATAGCGGCTGTAGCGGGCGTGTAATACCTTTCCTTTTATGATGTCGCCCGACTTCCATCCATCCCCTACCATCTCGGGACGCTTGCGTAACAACTCGTCACTGACCGTGAACTCTTCCTCCATGATGGGGGCCGGTCCTTTCTCCTCCGCGAGTCCCACGGCGGTTTCCCAACCCACCAGCGCCATTTCGCGGGTGACCTGTTCGGTAAACTGTACGGACTCGGCCGAGCCATACTTCATACGCAGCATGGTGAGGGTGGATCCCAAGCCCAGATAACCCATACCGTGACGCCGCTTGCGCATGATCTCGTCGCGCTGCCCGTCCAATGGCAAGCCATTGATGTCAACTACATTATCCAGCATGCGGGTGAAGATGGCGACGACCTTGCGGAATTCCTCCCAGTCGAAGCGGGCACTGTCGCCGAAGGGGTCGCGCACGAACTTGGTGAGGTTGACGGAGCCCAGCAGGCAAGAACCGTAGGGCGGCAAAGGTTGTTCACCACAAGGATTGGTGGCACGGATGTTCTCGCAGAACCAGTTGTTGTTCATCTCATTGACCTTGTCGATGAGTATGAATCCCGGTTCGGCGAAATCATAGGTGGACGACATGATCATGTCCCACAGACGGCGTGCGCGGATACTCTTGTATACCTTGTGTGCCACCAGTCCTGCGGCATTGGTGAGATAGCCTTCCTGTACCGACCATTCCCGCCAGATCACTTGTTCCGGATTATTGATATCCAGCTGATCGGCCTCCGCTTCCTTGCGGGTCAAGGGGAAGGCGAGTTTCCAATTGGCGTCGCGTTTCACCGCTTCCATGAAATCCTGGGTGATGAGCAGCGACAGATTGAATTGACGTAAACGGCCGTTTTCCCGTTTGGCGCGAATGAAATCCGCCACGTCCGGGTGCCCTACTTCAAAGGTGCCCATTTGCGCGCCGCGGCGACCGCCGGCGGACGAGACGGTGAAACACATCTTGTCATAGATGTCCATGAAGGACAGTGGTCCGGAAGTATAGGCGCCGGCCCCTGACACATACGCTCCCTTGGGGCGCAATGTGGAAAACTCATAACCGATGCCGCAGCCGGCCTTGAGGGTGAGCCCCGCTTCGTGCACCTTCTGCAGGATATCGTTCATGGAATCCTGCACGGTACCGGAAACAGTGCAGTTGATAGTGGAGGTGGCAGGCTTGTAGGCCAATGCCCCGGCGTTGGAGGTGATGCGGCCGGCAGGGATGGCGCCGTGCCGCAACGCCCATAGAAATTCGTTGTACCAGTGTTCGCGTAGTTCCGGGGTGGCTTCGACTTCGGAGAGAGCGCGCGCTACTCGCTTATAGGTGTCGTCGAGGTCGGTATCGATGACGTCACCGTCCTTGGCCTTTAGCCGGTATTTTTTGTCCCAGATGTCGAGCGAGGCGGGCTGGTATGGAATATCGGATACCTTCACCGAGACGGCTTTCAGGTGAGCTGACTTCATTTGATTATTCCCCCTCCCTTGGTTGCAGATGCGCAAATAGCGTTCCTTTATCATCCATATCGTGAGGGCGACTTTTGCATGAGGCGCAAACACAAGATATAGGATGGGAGGTGATAATAAGACCTTAAGCTATCCTTGACAAGTCCCGTGGCAGACAAAATTTGCGACAAGCCGGCGATCAATAAATAACAATATATTTCAATAAATTGATGAAATAATGGGGGTGTTGCTTGCAGATCGGGTAGGCATTAGGGGAGGGATGGACACTTTTTCTATGCAATATCATGACCACAATATATTGTGGTCATGATATTGAGGATTAGGCGGGTTGATGGCGCTAAATTTAGGATGTAATTCCCCCTAGATAGGGGCGGTTCGCTGGGCGTTTCTCGGGTCATTCCGCACAAAAGCTGAACCCATAGGGGGAGATGCCATCTAACCCACCATCGGTTTGGTTCGTATTATATCGATACGGGCTGTTTTTGAAGGTAATCATCATCCATAGAATGGTCAGCAAAATTTAGAGAAAGGATTGCGAACAGCAATGAAGAAAATAAAGAATATTTTTCCGATGACGGCGGCGGCCTTGGTATTGTTGGCCAGTTTTACGGCCATAGTCCCGGTGGCGCAGGCGGCATTACCATCGGTCGATAGTCAAGGTGAGATGGTCCCGAGTCTGGCCCCCATGCTGGATCGGGTATTGCCGGCGGTGGTGAATATCGCCACCGAGAGCCGGGTGCGGGTACAGGATAACCCCCTGCTTCAAGATCCCTTTTTTCGCCGCTTTTTCGGCGTGCCCAATCAGCCTCGGGAGCGGAAGACCCAGGCGTTGGGATCGGGCGTCATCGTTGACGCCAAGCACGGTTATATCTTGACCAACAATCATGTGGTGGCGAAGGCGGACGAGATCACCGTAACCCTCAAGGACGGCCGCAGCCTCAAAGCCAAGCTGGTGGGGACCGATCCCGAGACGGATGTGGCGGTGGTGCAGATCCCCGCCAAAAATCTTACCGCTGTTCCTTTGTCTGATTCCGACAAATTGCGGGTAGGTGATTTCGTGGTGGCAATCGGCAACCCCTTTGGCTTGGGGCAAACCGTGACCTCCGGCATAGTCAGCGCCTTGGGGCGCACCGGTTTAGGGATTGAAGGTTACGAGGATTTTATTCAGACCGATGCCTCTATCAACCCCGGTAATTCCGGTGGCGCATTGGTGAACTTGCGGGGTCAATTGGTGGGGATTAACACCGCGATAATCGCACCGGGCGGCGGCAACGTCGGCATCGGCTTTGCCATCCCCGTCAATATGACGCGCCAGGTGATGGAGCAATTGATACAGCATGGTGAAGTACACCGTGGCCGTTTGGGCATTCTGATTCAGGACTTGACGCCGGATTTGGCCAAGGCCTTCGATATCAAGGAAACCCAGGGCGCCGTGATCTCCCAGGTGGTCAAGAATTCGTCGGCGGAACATGCCGGGTTGAAAGCCGGGGATGTAGTGGTAAGCGTCAACGGCAAGCCGGTAATGACCTCCAGTGAGTTACGCACCAGCATTGGTTTGCTGCCGGTGGGAGATACCGTGACATTGGGCATTGTTCGAGACGGTGATGAGCGCACGATCAAGGTCACCATCGCCGAACCGGTTCAGGACAAACTGCAAGGCAAGCGTGTCAACCCGCGTCTCGAAGGCGCCATATTCGGTGCGATTCAGGAGGGAGATCCGGATTACGGACACTTGAAGGGCGTGATTGTGCTGGATCTGGCGCGGGGAAGTCCGGCATGGGCAGCGGGGCTGCGCAAGGACGATGTCATCGTTTCGGTTAACCGCCGCCCGGTAACGAACTTGAGGGAATTTGAAAAAATCGCGCGTGGCAACAATCGTGGTTTGTTGTTGAACATCCGCCGCGGCAACGGGGCGTTGTTTATATTGATCCAATAGTAGTTGGATGAAGGAAGGTTGCCGGCGGGCGCATCTATTTTACGATAGATGTGGTCGCCGCTAGCCGTAGGAAAAGACGTACAGGGATTCTATAACCCGCGATGAGAGCGGTTGTTCCTACTGGCTTGAGTTAGTGCTCACCATGAGTGTAGCCAGCTCACACCAATACCGGCGGGAAGGGGTGTGAGCAACCAGCTGTTGCGCTGCGCCGCATTTTCACCGTTGTCATCCGCCAACTTGGCACCCACCGCATAACCCAGGCCGGCGCCGAAGACCACATCGGACAACCAGTGATCGCCTTGATAGATGCGCGAGTAACTCACCAAGGTCGCGGCGCTATAGGCGGCGATGCGTTGTGCGGGAGCCAAGCGCGGCGATAGTACCCGCGCCGCGGCGAAGGCCGCTGCCGCATGGGCCGACGGGAAGGATTGTTGTGCATCCCGCCATGCCCAAGGGGAAAATTCGCCGCTGTCCGCGCCGCTGCTGGGACGGGAACGACCGACTACGACTTTGACTCCGCCGGTGATCAATGTGGCATAGATCACCGCTTCACCCATCTTAAACCCGCTGTTGCTCAACTCATCATTGGGCACTAGTTCGCCGGCACCCCACACCAAGCCGGCGTAACCCGCCAGTGCCAACGGCGACATGAGGTCGCTTACACCTTGCATGACATCGTTTACACGTCCCAAACGATGGCGATCGTGGTAGTCCGCCACGCCTTGATCGGCGGTCGCCATCAGGGTGCCGCTGATCACCACCAGCCCCCCCGCCTCCAGCCATTGTGGTTGCTGCCACTGTAGGGGGCTGGTCGCCAGGGTTTGTCCGTCGTGGAACAGTTGGTCACCCCACGCGTGCAATGATGTCTGGGCCTGAAGCGAAGGCGTGACTATGATGCCGAGCAATAACAACAGCCGTGAGGGCAGTTCAACTTTCATGCAGGCAGGCTCCGGATCTTGGGGTACACAAAGAAAACGGGGCATTGCGCCCCGTGTTTGGTTGGAGTGTGATTTTTTTGCTTCAACGGGCGGAATGGCCGCTGAGTTTGACTTCGACCTTCTCATGATCGGCGAGGTTGGCGTAGTAGTCGCGCAGGATCGCCAATACCTCGGGGCGCGAGAATTCGGCCGGTACGTCACCGCCCTCGGAGAGGGCCTTGCGCAGCTTGGTCTCGTCGAACCGGCCGTCGCCGAGCGCCGATTTTTCGGCGACCGTGTAGACGCGATGCGTGGACGCCACCAGCGTGGTCCGGTCGGGGCTGACATACCCGTTCTGGATCGCGCGCCCGGCCTCGATGAACTCGGAC
>CAYWIQ010000153.1:0-6244 GCA_964458405.1 uncultured Chromatiaceae bacterium | reverse complement strand
CGGTTACGGAATTCCGGGGTGAAGGTCTTCTTGATCATCTCGATGCTGTCGGTACCATGATCTTGCTGGGTAAAGCCCATCGAGCGGCGGCTGATCTGTTCGCTGCCGGCGTTGGTCGTCATGATCAGGATCACGTTACGGAAATCCGCCTTGCGTCCGTTGTTGTCGGTGAGGGTGCCGTGGTCCATCACCTGCAGGAGCAGGTTATAGACGTCGGGGTGGGCCTTCTCGATTTCATCCAGCAATAATACCGCGTGCGGATGTTTGGTGACCGCCTCAGTGAGCAGTCCACCCTGATCGAAGCCCACGTAACCGGGCGGTGCGCCGATCAGACGCGAAACCGTATGACGCTCCATATATTCGGACATGTCGAAGCGGATCAATTCCACACCCAACACCTTGGCCAATTGCCGCGATACTTCGGTCTTGCCCACGCCGGTGGGGCCGGCGAACAGGAACGACCCGATGGGTTTCTGGGTGTTGCCCAGGCCGGAGCGCGACATCTTGATGGCGGACGACAAGGCCTCAATGGCCTCATCCTGTCCATACACCACTAACTTGAGATCCCGTTCCAAGGTGCGCAGGGCATCTTTGTCGGATGCCGAGACATTCTTAGGCGGAATACGGGCAATCTTGGCCACGATATTCTCGATATCCACCACACCGATCGTCTTCTTGCGCTTGGAGGCCGGCAATAGATGCTGGGTGGCGCCCGCCTCGTCGATGACGTCGATGGCTTTGTCCGGCAAATGGCGATCATTGATGTAGCGATCCGACAATTCCACGGCGGCGCGCAACGCGGCGCGGGAATATTTCACGCCGTGATGCTCCTCGAAGCGGGACTTCAATCCGCGCAGGATATGCACGGTATCCTCTACCGACGGTTCACCCACGTCGATCTTCTGGAAACGGCGGGACAAGGCGCGGTCCTTCTCGAAAATACCACGATATTCCTGGTAGGTGGTTGAACCGATACAGCGCAGCTTGCCGGATGACAGTACCGGCTTGATCAGGTTGGAGGCATCCATCACCCCGCCCGACGCGGCACCGGCGCCGATAATGGTGTGGATCTCATCGATGAATAGGATGCTGCCCGGCTCACGGGCCAACTGCGCCAGTATGGCCTTGAGGCGTTTCTCGAAATCGCCGCGGTATTTGGTGCCGGCCAGCAGCGCACCCATATCCAGGGAATAAATCGTGGCATTGGTAAGGACTTCGGGGACCTTACCCTCCACAATCATCCTGGCCAAACCTTCGGCCAGGGCCGTTTTACCGACGCCCGCCTCGCCCACCAGCAGGGGGTTATTCTTGCGGCGGCGGCACAGGATCTGGACGATGCGCTGAATCTCGTGTTCACGGCCGATCAAGGGGTCGATCTTATCCTGGCGGGCCAATTCGTTAAGGTTGGCGGCAAAGTTTTCCAGGGGTGATTTGGACGGTGATTCGGTGTTCTCTTCCTCATCCCCGGTGAAGGAGATGCTCTCCGGTTCATCCTCCTCCCCCGGAATCTTGGATATCCCATGAGAGATGTAATTGACGATATCCAAGCGGGTGACATTTTGCTTGTGGAGCAGATAGACCGCCTGGGAATCCTGTTCACTAAAGATCGCCACCAGCACATTGGCACCGGTGACCTCCTTTTTACCCGAAGATTGCACATGGAACACTGCACGCTGCAGGACCCGCTGAAATCCCAATGTCGGCTGGATTTCGCGACCGTCATTCGGGGAAAGGTGTGGAGTCGTCTCCTCGATAAACGCGGACAGCTCGTTCTTCAGCTGCTCAAGATTGGAGCCACAGGCCTTCAGCACCTTGATTGCAGCGGAATTGTTGAGCAATGCCAACAATAAATGCTCCACCGTGACGAATTCATGCAAATTTTCGCGCGCTTCGCGAAAAACGGTGTTCAGAGTTTGTTCTAAATCTTGACTTAACATGAAGTTACTCCAACTTCCTAATGTAACCCCTAAGCCTTCTCCATAGTGCACAGGAGTGGGTGTTGATTTTCCCTAGAATAATTATTTACCTGATGGACCTTGGTTTCCGCCACATCCCGGGTATACACACCACATACGCCCATCCCTCGGGTATGTACATGCAACATAATCTCGGTAGCCTTTCCCAAGTCCATGCCAAAAAATTTCTGCAATACTTCCACCACAAAGTCCATGGGGGTGAAGTCATCGTTCAGGATCATCACCTTATACAGTGAGGGTTGCTTGAGTTTCGGCTTTACCGCCTCGACTGCTAAGCCATCCCCGTCCTGCGTCCCACCTGGACGATGAGTACTCATAGTTCCCACCTACTATAACGAACCGAAAAGTAAATCTCTTGAGCCATAGACGCTATTATCTGACATCAGTGGAATCAAAACATTCCTAACACTATAAAAAAACCCGAAATCTTGACAATAATACTTACTTGGACGACAGTGTCCAAGTCAAAGTTCTATTGCTCATGACGTATCGAGCTGGGAGGGAGGTCCGATGCGGTACGAGGATCTCAAGTGTAGTAACGGCTAGAGGGGCCGTCGCAATGCAAGAGAGGGTAGGCAATGAAAACCGCGACCGGGGTCGTAAAATGGTTCAGCAATGTAAAGGGTTACGGATTCATTACACCGGATGAGGGGGGAGAAGAGATATTTGCCCATTTCTCAGCGATAGAAATGGACGGATATCGAACTCTGAAGCAGGGCCAGAAAGTGGAGTTCCAAATCCAGCAAGGACCTAAGGGTTGGATGGCGTCCGGCATCCGCCCGGCCAGCACCTGAAACTAGGCGGCTGTTTTCGTCCTTGGTACAGCAGTTCCTGGCGGCCATTTTGGACCGCCAGGTTTGGTGTGTGGTAGTGACTAGCAGTGGCTGATGATGGCGTCGCCGAAGCCCGAGCAGCTCACCTGGGCCGCTGACGGCATCAGTCGCGCCAAATCGTAGGTGACCGTTCCCGCCGCGATGGCGGCCCCGACCCCCTTTACGATCAGATCAGCCGCCTCAACCCATCCCATATGGCGCAGCATCATTTCTGCGGATAGGATCAGCGAGCTTGGATTGACTTGATCTTTTCCCGCATATTTGGGCGCGGTACCGTGCGTCGCCTCGAAGAGCCCCACCGTATCGGACAGATTGGCGCCGGGGGCAATACCGATACCGCCCACCTGGGCCGCCAAGGCGTCCGAGATGTAATCGCCATTGAGATTGAGGGTCGCGATCACGTCAAACCCCTCCGCTCTCAGCAGGATCTCCTGGAGAAAGGCGTCGGCGATCACGTCCTTGATGACGATCTCACGGCCGTTGTTGGGGTTATTGAAGCGACACCACGGACCGTTATCGATTTCCTCGGCGCCGAACTCCCGCTTGGCCAAGGCATATCCCCAGTTCTTAAAGGCACCTTCGGTAAACTTCATGATATTGCCTTTGTGCACCAGGGTAACCGAGTCCCGGTTGTTGTCGATGGCGTACTGGATGGCCTTGCGTACCAGGCGCTCGGTGCCCTCGCGGGACACCGGTTTAATACCGATTCCCGACGTGTCGGGGAAACGGATCTTCTTGACCCCCATTTCCTGTTGCAGGAACTTGATAAGCTTCTGCGCCTCGGGGGTTTCCGCCGCCCATTCTATCCCGGCGTATATGTCTTCGGAATTTTCGCGGAAGATGACCATGTCCACCTTCTCCGGCGCCTTGACCGGGCTGGGTGTACCCGTGTAATAGCGCACGGGTCGTAGGCAAAGATAGAGATCCAACTCCTGACGCAGCGCCACATTGAGCGAACGAATGCCGCCCCCGACCGGTGTGGTCAACGGGCCTTTGATGCCCACGGAGAATTGGCGCAGGGCCTCCAGGGTCTCACCCGGCAACCATTCATCCGGGCCGTACACCTGGGTGGCCTTCTCCCCGGCGTAAATCTCCATCCAGGCGATGGCGCGGCTCCCGCCATAGGCCTTGGTCACCACGGCATCCACCACCTTGCGCATCACCGGCGTGATGTCCACACCGATACCGTCACCTTCGATGAAGGGAATGATAGGATGATCGGGAACGTTGGGTGCGCCGGCGGCGTTCACCGCAATCGCTTCTCCGTCATGGGGAACCTGAATCTTGTCGTAGGCCATGCTCTCTCCTAAGATGCCGTGGGCAGCAAATCGCGCATTATAGCAAGTCCGCTCCCTGAGCCGCTAACTCGGAACCCGTCATGGCCCGGATCGTATTATTCAACAAACCCTACGGTGTCCTCAGCCAATTCACCGACCGCGATGGCCGCGCCACCTTGGCCGATTACATTCCTATCAAAGGCGTTTACCCGGCCGGTCGATTGGATCTCGACAGCGAAGGCCTGGTGTTAATGACCGATGATGGCCGACTGCAGCATCGCATCGCCAATCCTCGTCATAAGCTGGATAAGAGCTACTGGGTGCAAGTGGAAGGTGAACCGGATCAGGAAGCCCTTGACCGCCTCTGCAAGGGGGTGATGCTCAAGGATGGCTTGACTGCCCCCGCCGAGGCGGAGCTGATTGCCGATCCTCAGATCTGGTCGCGCAACCCGCCTATCCGCCATCGCGCCAAGATCCCTACCGCTTGGTTAAAGCTCACCCTACGGGAAGGCCGCAACCGCCAGGTACGGCGTATGACCGCAGCGGTGGGCTATCCCACGCTGCGTTTGGTGCGGCATCGCATCGGTACCTGGGACCTGGCCTGTCTCAAACCCGGAGAATACCGGGTGCTGACCCAGGCCGGGTCCCGATAATCACCTTGATCATGTTATAGTTTTTCCATGGATGACCGTCCCCACATCACCGTCGCGGCGATCATCGAGCAGGAAGGTCGCTACCTGTTCGTGGAAGAACAGGCCGGCGGGCGTACCGTGCTCAATCAACCCGCAGGACATATGGAAGCCGGCGAAAGCCTGATCGAGGCGGTGGTGCGTGAAACCTGGGAAGAGACCGCTTGGCGCTTTGAACCGACGGCCCTGTCCGGGATATATCAATGGGACAGTCCGGAAAATCGGATCACCTATCTGCGGTTTTGCTTTACCGGAACGTGCCATGATCATGTCCCCCATCAGGCGCTGGATACCGGTATAATCCGCACCTGGTGGTTGACGCGGGAAGAATTGGTGGCGCGCGCCCACCAGCACCGCAGCCCACTGGTACTGCTGTGCATCGATGATTATCAAAGCGGAACACGCTATCCCTTGGAGCTATACACCGATGTCCAGGCGCTTTAACGCCGACTCGTTTCATAATCTTGATCATCTATGAGCAATCCTTCTGTCAGCGCCGCCCAGACTCACCGCTTGCCACATTCCGCGAAAAAGGTGGCGGTCGGCATGTCCGGCGGGGTGGATTCCTCGGTGGCGGCCTATCTGTTGTCCCGCCAGGGCCATGACGTAAGCGGGGTATTCATGAGGAATTGGCAGGAAACGGATCCGGAGTTTCCCTGCACCGCCACCGAAGATGCCCACGATGCCTTGGAAGTGTGTGAACGACTCGGCATCGAACTCGACGCAGTGGATTTTTGCCGAGAATACTGGGATGGGGTCTTCGCCCATTTCTTGGCCGAATACCGTCGCGGCCGTACGCCAAATCCCGATATACTTTGCAACAAGGAAATCAAGTTCAAGGCCTTTCTTGAGCATGCACTAACCCATGGCGCGGACTACATCGCCACCGGTCATTATGCGCGCATCCGTGAAATGGACGGTGCCTTTCAATTATTGAAGGCTCGGGATGCGACTAAGGATCAAACCTATTTTCTTTATACCTTGGGACAGCAGCAACTGGCGCGCAGCCTGTTTCCCGTGGGGGAACTGGAAAAGACCGAAGTCAGGCGCATCGCCGCCGAGCAAGGGTTCGCCAATGCCGGGAAGAAGGACAGTACCGGTATCTGTTTTATCGGTGAACGGGATTTCAATAAATTTCTGTCCCGCTATCTTCCGGCGCAACCGGGGGAGATCCTCACCCCCGACGGCAAACACCTAGGCACCCATAACGGTTTGATGTACTACACCCTGGGGCAACGAAAAGGGATCGGTATCGGCGGCCGCAAGGACAGCGCCGAGAATCCTTGGTATGTCGTGGACAAGGACGTGGCAAACAACCGCCTTATCGTCGCCCAAGGTCACGATCATCCCCTGCTACTTCAGCGTGGCTTGCACGCGGGCGCGCTGCATTGGGTGGCCGGCCAGCCGCCCGACTTACCTCTGCGCTGTAGCGCCAAGACCCGTTATCGGCAGCAGGTTCAAGATTGCAT
>CAYWIQ010000152.1:0-6257 GCA_964458405.1 uncultured Chromatiaceae bacterium | reverse complement strand
CCGCCGGCAAAGCTGGTCACTCGCGCCTGGTTCAATCCCAACATGGAAAGCCGCTGGTTCATCGTCCCCGGCATCGTTGGATTGCTAACCCTCGTAGTTACGCTGTTGGTCACCGCCCTGTCGGTGGCCCGCGAGCGGGAGCAGGGCACATTCGACCAGTTGCTGGTCACGCCGATGCACCCCAGCGAAATTCTGCTAGGCAAGGCACTACCCGGTTTCGTCATCGGCCTGATTGAGTCCACGGCAATCATCGCCATCGCCGTGTTCTGGTTCGACATCCCCCTGCGCGGCCACCTGCTCACCCTCTATACCGGGCTGCTGCTGTTCCTGCTCTCGGCCATCGGCGTCGGCCTGATGATCTCCTCCCTCGCCGTCACCCAGCAGCAGGGACTGCTCGGCGCCTTCCTGTTTCTGGTGCCGGCGGTGATTCTTTCCGGTTTCGCCACCCCCATCGCCAACATGCCGCAGGCGGTACAGACGCTGACCCTGATCGACCCGCTGCGCTACTTCATGGTGGTGCTGCGGGGCGTCTTCCTCGAAGGCACGCCGTTCCACCTGCTGGTGGACCAGTTCTGGCCGATGGCGGTGATCGGCCTGTCCACGCTCGCCCTCGCCGGCTGGCTGTTCCGTCATCGCATGTATTAATCTCGATCGAAAATATTTGGGTTGAGGCGCCCGGAAAATCTTTAACCCGCTATGATCCCACCCTGAAATGTCATCGTGTTTAGTTGACTGATGAACAGGAAAATGGCGGGCGGTATCTCTCCGTCATTGTTCGACCAGCTTATAACCGCTGCCATGAACGGTGATCAGGAAACGCGGATCGGCGGGGTCGGCCTCGATCTTTTTGCGCAGACGTACAATAAAGTTATCCACGGTACGCGTCGCCACTTCCCGCTGATGCCCCCAAACCTCGGTCAACAGCCTCTCGCGCGAGACTACCTCACCGCGATGCAATGACAAATAACGCAGCAACTCCAACTCCTTGGCGCTGACCTCCAGCAAATCGCCGTCACGACTGAGCTGGTGACGGGTGAAATCGACCACCGCCATGCCCACCGCCATCGGTCCTGGCATGTAGGTAGCTCGGCCATGGCGGCGCAATTGAGCATGAATGCGCGCCAGCAATTCGCGCAGACCGAACGGTTTGACTATATAGTCGTCGGCACCGCCTTCCAGGGCCAATACCTTATCCATTTCCTCACCCCGCGCCGTCAGCATAATGATGGGCTGGCGCAGGCCGCGCGACCGCAAATCACGACATAGGCTCACGCCGTCACCGTCCGACAACATGACATCCAGCAAAATCAAATCCGGCTTACCTTGCAATGCCTGTTCACGCCCCCGCCGCAGGTTGACCGCGCTCAACAACCGATAGCCTTCGATCTCGAGATTATCGAGGAGACCGGCAAGCATCGCCGGATCATCTTCGACCACCAATATCGTCGCGGCGTCTTTCATGACCTCGCCTCATGTATCGGAAAGCGGACGACGGCCGCGACACCCGTACCAGATTGCGGCGTGGCCAAGATGAACTGCGCATGATGGATCTTGGCAATCTGGTCGACCAGCGCCAACCCCAAGCCGCTGCCGTTGGCTGGATCTTCACGTTCTCCGCGCTCGAAAGGCTTGCGGATCCTGTCTCGTTCCTGCGGCGGAATCCCCGGCCCGAGATCGATCACCTGCAACTCCACCGCATCGGCAACAACGCTCAGTATCACCCGCACCACCCCACCGACCGCCGCATACTTCACCGCATTGTCGATGAGGTTCAACAGCATTTGGGTAACGCCGTTACGATCGTGCAATATCGGTGGAATCTCTTTGCCCAATGCGATCTCCAGACGCAGGCCCTGTTCTTCCACCCGCCAGCGGTAACTTCCAAGAATATCACTCACGCTGCCGCGCAAATCGGTCTGGGTCAAGTGATAGAGGACACCGCCCCGGCTGAGACGCGAAAAATCCAATACCGTATTGATCATTTGACTCAGGCGTTCAGCCTCATGCAATAGCACACGGTGGTATTCATGCTGACGTTGCTCCCCGGTGATACGCCGCAGGTATAGGGTCTCGGCGTACATGCGGATCAGCGCCAGCGGCGTCTTCAATTCATGAGAGACATTGGCTACGAACCGGTTGCGCAGATCGACAAGGGCATGTTCACGACGCAGCTCGCGCCACACCGCAAACATCGCCATGACCATGGTGAGAATGACCGCTGCGGCAACCCCCCACATCAATGCGCTCTCCTTACGCATAGTGCGTGCCTCCACTTGATCCGAGGCCTTGAAGACCAATAACCATCCCGGCAACACACGCCCCGCCGGCCAGTTCAAGGCATCATCGTCCCAACTGGCGTCCGCATCTTGCAGCTGCACCGGACCGCCTAATTTAGTGCTGAATTCGGTCAACAACGGCGTGACGAGCCTTTGCGTCATGACATCCAGATTGAAGCGAATGAGAATCCAACCCGCGCCCTGATCGATCTCGCTGACGCGTTGCAAGGCGAACAAGGCGGGGCGGCCGTCTAGGGTTTCCATGAAAGTGTGCAATACGTAGCGATTCTTCCGCGCATTGACGCCATCCAAGGCGGCGCGCTGCGCCAACCACAGGGCTACATGACGCTCATTGGCGTTACGCGGTGCGGGAAAACTGTTTTTCAGGCTCATCGCAGCACTCAGGAATAACAGTTGCTCGACCTCTGGAGAGGCCTGCCGCAACTGCGCAAAACGCGCCGCGTTCACCTGTGCCGGCGGAATATTTTTCAAGGCCAAAAACGGCGGCCGCATTGCCGCCAGCAAGGTCTGTTCAACACGATTGCCAAGCAGCGCCATGGTTTGCGCCTGGGATTCCCGGATGGTGTCATCCAACAATGCGCGTTGGCCGTTCAACAATTTTATGGTCAAGCCGGATATCACGACGACCATCAATAGCAGGGCGGTCAACAGGACGATTGAAGTGCGGGTACGCAATCCTCCCTTCTTTCGCTTCTGTTTTGTCGCAAGTCCGGTAGGCTGCGGGGTAGTTAAAACCGTGCAGGTCATAACATTACATCGCCTTCGACAGCTCCGCCGCGTTGCATATCATTTTCTGACTAGCCGCCGGCCGCTGGAAAGCCGCACCTGGTAAAGAGGAAAATAGTCATAGAAGATGATGGGAAGTTCACGGTAAAGGACGCCGCGATGGTCTGTCGAAGGGAATACTATAGCACCGATCCGGCTAACGGTTTAGACATCTTCATTATACAACCGAGCAAATGAGTGCAATCAAAGCCGTGGTAAGTTCCCCGGAGGACCTCGCAACAAAAAATCCCCCCGGATGGAGCCATCCGGGAGGATTCGCTTTGCCACCCACAACTGAAGCGCAGACTATAGCTTCTGTACTTACATACCTGGATTGGCGGCAGGGGCGGTGGGTGATGAAGCCGTAGGAGTGGGAACGGCGGCCTTCTTTTCCTTCTTGGCATGTTTGTGGTGCTTCACACGCTTCATATGCTTGGCCACACAGGTCTTGACATAGGCATCTAGCTTGTCTTCGCTGATCTTATGCTTTTCGGCCAATGCCTTACATCTCTCTTCCGCTGACTTGGTCGCCGCCAGGCTGGACACCGAAACGCTGGTCAACAGGGCGGCGCTTACCGCCAAAACCAATAACTTTTTCATACTCGGTCATCTCCAAACAATGAGGAATTACATCATGCACGCAGGAAGACCGTCGGGAAGGCGCTCTCCGTGCTTTGCATGGGATAGACAATATCCATACCCATGCATGCACCTCACTGTAGGCGTGATAACCAGTTATGAGAATCACAGAATGGTCACAGATTGTAAAAGTATGTCACGGACTATGCGCAACGGTCAGTTGTTCAATACAGCGATAAGCGCCTCGGCGCATTTGAGGCTGGACTGAGGGTTCTGGCCGGTGATGAGATTGCCGTCAATCACTACGTGGGCTTGCCAATTGGGTGCTACCTGCACGTCGGCCCCCAAGGACCGCAGCTTGTCTTCCAGCATGAAAGGAACCAATCCGTCGAGTTGCACCGCACGTTCTTCCTCATTACTGAATGCAGTGAGCTTGCGGCCCTTCACCACTACACCACCATTGGGATATTGGGCCTCGGTCAATGCGGCAGGACCGTGACATACCGCCGCCACCACCTTACCCTGCGCCAAATAGTGGGACACCAATTCGGCCACCTCATGGCTATGGGGAAAATCGAACATAGTGCCGTGCCCGCCGGGGAAGAACACGGCGTCGTATTCCGACACATCCATCTCCAACAAACGCTGGGTATGTTGTAGTGCCGCCATCGGACCCTGGACGGCCAAGGCCGCTTGGTCCGTAGGAAGGCTGCGGGGATCGATGGGGACTTTACCACCCTTGATGCTGGCGACCGTAACCAAATAGCCGGCCTCGGCGAAGGCCTCGTAAGGCACGGCAAACTCCTCGAACCACAAGCCGGTGGGATGTTCAGCGTCGATACGGGCATAACTGGTGACCACGATGAGAACCGATTTGGTGTCTTCCATAGATACTTCTCCTAAACGACCACGGTTGCTTCAGCTTGGCGCGGCGGACGAAATTGTTCCCAATCCCCGCCTGTCGATTATGACACGACCAAGCGGTTCACTTAGCAATGTGATCGCGGATCTGCTGCAAAGTTTCCTGGTACGTCTGGCGCTGGGCGCCGCCGGCGGCTACCGCGGCGCGGGCATAGTGTTCGCCCGCCGACCAATCGCCCTGCTTGGCAAGGCTTAGCGCCAGGTTATTCATCGCCGGGGCAAAATCGGGATGCAGCGTCAACAAACGGCGGTAGGCCGTTGCAGCCGCCACGAAGTCGCCCTCGGCAAAGGCGCTGTTGCCCACCCCCATCCCCGCACCTTCACTGTCCGGCCATTGGCGCCAGGCGGCGGCATAGGCCTGACTCGCAACCCTCCAATCGCCCGCTTGTTCAAAGGCCAGCACCGTGCGCAGAAAAGGCAGTTGTTGCGCGGTGACGGGTATTTGATCAGGGGTGGTGACCACCATGGCCCAGCGCTTGCTTCGGCGCCAGGTACGCTCGAACAATTCCATGGAGATGACATCGCGCCGCGTCGTACCGGAACGCATGACGATATGATCGCGGCTCAGATCGAACCCTGTCACCACCGCGTAATGCCATACCGGATACCAGGACAACCCCAGATTCAGAAGCACCAGTACCGGGTGCCCGGCGCGCACCTCGTCGAGCAAGGCCTCAAGCTCGGGTGCCAAGACATAGGGAATACGGTGATAACCTCGGGCCGCCGCGATCAATTCGACTTGCAGACTGCCGTGGAGTTTGGGGAGATAAACCCGGCTGGTCAACTGCGCCGGGGTCACGTTCACGCCGTTCCAGGCCAAGACCGTCGCCAGGGCGGCCGGTCCGCACTGATAACGTTCCTGGGGAAAGAACGGCACCTGCGTCAACTCCACCGCCTGAGCAAACCGCGGTGGCGGCGCGTTCATCAACCGGGTGGCTTGTAACTGCGATGCACAACCACTCAGCAACAGGAGGGCCAGACACAGCGCAGCCAACGCCGGGCGGTATAACACGTTAGGTAATCAATACACTGGACGCCACGCTTCAATGCACGGTTTTCTTGACGAAGGGAAAGACGTCGGTGTAACCCATAATGTCGGTGAACAGCAGCACCAGGAACACCACCAGGGCCACGCCCAACACGTCGCCACCCGCCGGCAAATCTTGGACGCGTCCGGCCACCGCGTGTAATTCCTCATCGCTGAGCGACGCCACCCGTTGCCGGGCATCCTGGGGATCGACCCCCATGCTGATGAGTTGCTCACGGACATCGGCACGATCCAAAGCGGTGAGCAATTGTCCGCGCTCCGTTGCAGCCTGCTGTTGGTCGATCACAGCGCCGGTCCCGATCATGCCGGCATAGGCGGGTGCCTGTAGACCCAACATCGTCACCGTCATCAATACTATGCTGCAAATCACCCGCATTGCATACGCCATCATCATCTCCTCCGTTGCCGATTTTATCGCACAATGCCGCGACGCGACCGTGCCCTGATGCACATAAGCGGAAATCTTACACCGATGACCGGCTCACAGCCATGGCCGTTTTGTCCTTATCCACGGGCATCAAGACGACCCCATCGCTACCGGACGTGACGGATCGCGTATCCATTCACTCCATGAACCGGGATAGAGCAGCGAACCGTTTAAGCCGGCATACTCCATGGCCAACAAGTTATGGCATGCGGTCACGCCC
>CAYWIQ010000151.1:0-6268 GCA_964458405.1 uncultured Chromatiaceae bacterium | reverse complement strand
GCGAAGAATCCTGTAACGTCAAGCCCAAAGCCAGACTTTTTTTCCCCGAATCAATACCTTTGCCCTTATAGAGGTCGAACAATTGGAGATCGGCGAGCAATTCCCCCGCCGCTGCAACGATCCCACTTTGCACTGCACCGCTACTCACCGTATCGTCAACGATCACAGCCAGGTCGCGACGAATCGCGGGATATTTCGATGTCTCTCTAAAATGAGGCAACAAAGCATGATTAATTTCGTCAACAATTATCTCGAATAATATTGGTATTTTATTGATATTTATATCTTTATTTAATTTTGGATGCAGGCTGCCCAAGACCCCGACTTCTGTGTCGTCCATTGTTGCCACCCTAGCCGTCCGGCCGGGGTGCAGCGCAGGATGGGCCGCCGCGGTGAAGACATATTCCCGCTGACGCCCGGTCATGGCCAGTAATGCCTCTAGGTCCATCTTCACATCAAAGAAATCCGTTTCCCGCTTCGCCTCGCCCCACTGCTCCGGTGCCTCGTTACCCACCACGATAGCGGCGACCACCACCTCCTCCCGCACTTCCTGCCCTTGACGGCGGAAACGTGTACCGATTTCGAAGAGGCGTATCCGTTCCTGCTGACGATTAAGATTATAGAGTACGGCCTGCATTAAGCCAGGCCACAGGCTGGTGCGCATCACTGCCATGTCGCTGCTGATGGGATTGGCCAACGCCACCGACTCGTTGTCCGGATCCAGCAATTGCTGCAAGCGCGGGTCGACAAAACTATAAGTGATCGCCTCTTGATAACCGCGCTCGACCAACCGCCGGCGAATTTGTGCGGTTTCTATTCGGGCTTCCGAACGGCGGTGTATCTGCGCGGGGACCAGTGGACGGTTAGTCGGCAGACGGCTATAGCCGTGAATGCGGGCCACCTCCTCGATCAAATCCGCTTCGATGCCAATATCGAAACGAAACGAGGGCGGCGTCACCTGCCAGATATCACCGACCTCCGTTACCTCCATACCCAACCGCTTTAGGATATTCGATGCCTCTGTGAGCGGTACTTCCGTACCCAAAAGGCGCCCCATGCGCGCGATACGCAACGGGATCTGCGATGATTGCGGAAGATGCTCAACATTAACCTGTTCGATGATGGGGCCGGGTTTACCACCGACAATGCTCAGTAACAAGGCCGTGGCCCGTTCCATGGCGCGACGCGTCACTTCGGGGTCAACGCCGCGCTCGAAACGGTGGGAAGAATCGGTATGCAGGCCATAGCGCCGCGCCCGGCCGACCGCCGCCGCCGGAGCGAAAAAGGCGCTTTCCAGCAGTATATGCCGGGTACCGTCGCTAACCGCGCTTGCGGCACCGCCCATGATGCCCGCCATGGCCACCGCGCCGTTGTGATCGGCGATGACCAGAGTGGAATCATCCAATGTCACTTCCTGCCCGTCCAACAACGTCAGTTGCTCGTTGGCCTGCGCCATACGCACCCGGATACCGCCGGCCAGTTTGTCGAGATCGAAGGCGTGCATGGGTTGGCCGAGTTCCAGTAATACATAGTTGGTGATATCCACCACCGCATTGATAGAGCGTACGCCGCTGCGCCGCAGCCGCTCCTGCATCCATAGCGGCGTCGCCGCACCCATATCGATATCCTTGACGATGCGTGCCAAGTAACGCGGACAGGCCTCGGGTGCAATCACTTCCACCGCAATCTGTTCATCGCATTGCGCTGCAACGGGGGTTAGCTCCGGCCACTGCACGGCGACACTGTTGATGACGCCGACTTCTCGGGCAACACCGGCCAAACCCAAACAATCGCCGCGGTTGGGTGTGAGTCCCAATTCAAGACTGACGTCATTGAGTATCAGATAATCCCGCACATCGCGGCCGGGCACGGCATCCGAGGAAAACAGCATCAAACCCTCCGCGCTCTCCGCCAACCCCAATTCCTTGGCCGAACACAACATGCCCTCGGAGCTGACGCCACGCAGTTTGGATTTTTCAATATTGAAATCGTTGGGCAGTTTGGCGCCGATTCGGGCCACCGGTACCCGCACGCCCACCGCCACGTTGGCGGCGCCGCACACGATGCTCAAGGGAACGTCTTCGCCGACGTTTACCCGGCAGACCCGCAGGCGATCGGCGTTGGGATGCGGGTCGACGCTCAACACCTCACCCACCACGACATTGCTGAAGAACGGCGCCACCGGCTCGACGGCGTCCACCTCCAAACCCGCCAAGGTGAGCTGCTCCACCAGATCAGTGGTGGAAATGTCGGGATTGACCCACTCCCGCAACCATTGTTCACTGAATTTCATTAAGGCTCCGTCAATCTTGCCGGCAACATTGTTTAGTCAAGCCAAACGCCGGCGGCATATTGTTCTTATCTGAACTGCTGCAAGAAACGCAAATCGTTTTCGAAAAACAGTCGCAAGTCATTTACGCCATAGCGCAGCATCGTCAGGCGTTCCACGCCGATACCGAAGGCGAAGCCCGTGAAGCGTTCATTATCGACGTTGACATTGGCGAAGACATTGGGATGAATCATGCCGCAACCCAGGATCTCTATCCAGCCGGTGTGCTTGCACACGCGGCAACCGCCACCGTTACAAATGACGCAGGCGATGTCCACTTCCGCCGACGGCTCGGTAAACGGAAAATAGGACGGCCGAAAACGCACCGCCAATTCGCGCTCGAAAAAGGCCTGCAGAAAATCGTGCAGAACGCCCTTGAGATCGGCGAAGCTAACATCGCTGTCGACCATGAAACCTTCCACCTGATGGAACATCGGCGTATGGGTCACGTCGGAATCGCAACGATACACCCGCCCCGGCGCAATGATGCGCAACGGCGGCTCACGTTCGGCCATCACCCTGATCTGTACCGGCGATGTATGGGTGCGCAGCAACCGCCCATCGGGAAAATAGAAGGTATCGTGCATGGCGCGCGCCGGATGTTCCGCGGGGATATTGAGGGTCTCGAAATTATAATGTTCGGTCTCGATCTCCGGGCCTTCCACCACTTCGAAACCGATCTCTTGAAACAGCTGCACTATGCGCTCCAAGGTACGGGTCACAGGATGCACGCCGCCGGGCATTTGGCCGCGCCCCGGCAAGGTGACGTCGATATGCTGCTCGGCGAGCTTGGCGGAAAGCGCCTTGTTCTCCAATTCCGTCAATTGGTTTTGCAGCAAGTTCTGAATCTGTTCTTTGGCGCGATTGATTTCCGCGCCGACGGCGGGGCGCTCTTCAGGGGAAAGTTTGCCCAGCCCCTTGAGTTGTTCGGTCACTTCACCCTTCTTGCCCAAAAACTGTACGCGCACCTGATCCAATTGCGCGACGGTTTCCGCGGCGACAGCGGCGGCCTCGGCACGTTTAACCAGTTCAGTGAGTTGTTCTTGCATAACCCCTCTAATAAAAATTCTTCTTGCCTACTCCCCCTCTCCCTTTGGGAGAGGGCTAGGGGTGAGGGTCTTTCTTCACCCACGTAGCCTGCAAAGATTCCACACCCCTTATCTACCTCAAGGATAGGGCCAAGGTGTTTTTGCAAAAACAAAAAGGGGAAAGGTCGCGAGGCCTTTCCCCCTTTTCGAGTCTATCTCGCTTCCCTGCGCGGCTTATCCGGGAGGCGAACTGAGCCCTCAGGCCGAAAGACCGGCTTTAGCCTTTTCCGCCAGAGCGGCGAATGCCAGCTTGTCGAACACGGCCAGGTCCGCCAGCACCTTACGATCGACCTCGATCGCGGCCTTTTGCAAGCCGTTCATCATGCGGCTGTATGACAAGCCGCATTCACGGGCCGCGGCGTTGATGCGCACGATCCACAGGGCGCGGAACTGGCGCTTGCGCTGACGGCGATCGCGATAGGCATATTGCCCGGCCTTGGTCACCGCTTGGGTGGCCACCCGGAATACATTCTTGCGTCGCCCGTAATAACCTTTGGCCTGCTCTAAAACCTTCTTATGGCGGGCCCGGGCCATGACACCTCGTTTTACTCTTGGCATGACTGCATCCTCAAATAAATAAATCTTTATTCCTGCTCCCCCTCTCCCTCTGGGAGAGGGTTAGGGGTGAGGGCGAGTTGATTCAAATTTATCCCCTCAACCTGCCCCTCTCCCGGAGGGAGAGGGAATGTTCCGCTAAACTGTTACCCTTACAAATCCTGACCGCACATCCCCCAAGATAAAGGGACTCTCATTATTAACATCAAGCGTAAGGCAACATACGCCGCACCATTGCGGTATCCGAATCATGCACCAAGGTCGCGGGTCGCAATTGACGCTTACGCTTGGCCGACTTCTTGGTCAGGATGTGACGTTTAAAGCTCTGGGCACGCTTGAACTTGCCCGAACCGGTACGGGCAAAGCGTTTCGCCGCGCCTCTATTGGTCTTCAACTTAGCCATTGCTACTCCAATTCCAATCTATCCAAATCTTCTTGCCTATTCCCCCTCTCCCTCCGGGGGAGAGCAAGGGGTGAGGGGCATCAATTCCTCAGCCACACTTTCCTAATGACTGCTACCCTCTACGGGTGACGGTCAATAATGTCCTCAGGTTCCGGTCTGTTTCCCACCAACGGCCGCCGTAACCTTCTTCGGCGCCAAAACCATAACCATCAATCTTCCTTCCATCCTGGGGAACTGCTCGACCACGCCCAATTCCGCCAAATCCGCTTCCACCCGCTTCAGCAATTTCATGCCGATTTCCTGATGCGCCATCTCACGACCGCGGAAGCGCAGGGTCACCTTGGCCTTATCGCCTTCCTGCAGGAACTGTATGAGCTTGCGTAGCTTCACTTGATAATCCGCCTCTTCGGTGCCGGGGCGGAACTTCAATTCCTTTACCTGAATCTGTTTTTGTTTCTTCTTCGCGGCGTGGCGCTTCTTGCTCTCTTCAAAGAGATACTTGCCGTAATCCATGACCCGGCAGACCGGCGGTACACCCTGGGGAGCGACTTCCACCAAATCGAGATCGCTCTCTTCCGCGGTTTGTAACGCCTCTTGAATAGACATCACGCCGATCATTTCACCGTTGGCGCCAATCAACCGCACCTCAGGCACGGTAATTTCATCATTGATGCGAGTATCTTTCTTATCCGCGCTAATAACTTAATCCTCCAAAATAGCGCGGCCGCGACGCGCGATATCTGCGGCTAACCGTTCCTGGAAGGCATCGATAGACATACTGCCCAGGTCCTTGCCGCTTCGCGTGCGTACGGCCATGGTGTTCTCAGACATTTCCCTATCACCCAAAACCAGGAGATAAGGGACACGCAATAACGTGTGCTCGCGGATTTTAAAGCTTATCTTCTCGTTTCTCAAGTCCGCCTTGACCCGGAATCCCTTTTCTTTCATGACCTTCTCTAGCGATCGGGCGTAGTCGGCCTGATTGTCGGTGATGGTCAGCAGCACCGCCTGGGTGGGGGCCAGCCAGGGAGGGAACAGCCCGGCGTATTGCTCGATGAGAATGCCGATGAAGCGCTCCAGGGACCCGAGGACGGCGCGGTGGAGCATGACCGGGATCTTTTTGCTGCTGTCCTCGGCGACGTATTCCGCGCCCAGGCGTTCCGGCATGTTGAAATCCACCTGGATGGTACCGCACTGCCACACCCGTCCCAGGCAATCCTTGAGGGAAAATTCGATCTTGGGGCCGTAGAACGCCCCTTCCCCGGGCTGTAGATCCCATGGTAAGCCTTTATTATTCAAGGCCTTTTCCAGGGCATGTTCCGATTTATCCCAAATCGCGTCCGACCCCACCCGCTTGGGCGGCCGGGTGGAGAGCTTGATGATCACCTCGTCGAAACCGAAATCAGCGTAGACCTGGTAGAGCAGGTCGATGAAGGCCGAGACCTCCGTTTGGATCTGGTCCTCGGTACAGAAGATATGGGCGTCGTCCTGGGTGAAACCCCGCACCCGCATCAGACCGTGCAGGGCGCCGCTGGGCTCGTTGCGGGTGCAGGCGCCGAATTCCGCCATGCGCAAGGGCAGGTCGCGGTAGCTCTTAAGTCCTTGATTGAAGATCTGCACGTGGCAGGGGCAGTTCATGGGCTTGATGGCGTAATCGCGGTTTTCCGAGTGGGTGGTGAACATCTCCTCGCCGAACTTCTCCCAGTGCCCGGATTTCTCCCACAGTACCCTCCCCACCACTTGCGGGGTACGCACCTCCTGGTAATCATGGGCCCTGAGGGCGCCGCGGATGTATTGCTCGACCTCTTGATAGATGGTCCAGCCGTTGTCATGCCAGAACACCATCCCGGGCGCCTCTTCCTGGGTATGGAACAGGTCGAGATGCTTGCCGAT
>CAYWIQ010000150.1:0-6278 GCA_964458405.1 uncultured Chromatiaceae bacterium | reverse complement strand
CACGAAATTTCTTCCAAGCCCTCCGGGAAATTGACGAAGAAACATCACGCGCCACTGCTGCGAAAAAGGGATTCGACAGTACCCCCGCCGTAGCGCTGCTGACGACGGCAGCGTGCCTGCTTTTCATCCACTATATGAAATTCGCAACCACGTTTTATACCATCCTGGAATTCTATGCTGCCGCCACTCACCGTAGCGCTCGCTTCATATTCGACTTGCAACATGGCCCCTATTTTGCCTTGTACGCCAACCTGTGGTGGGGCATTGTACATTTGATCGGCTATGTACTGATCCCGGCGCTGGTCATCAAATTCGTGCTCAAACAACGGATAGCAGACAACGGTTTACGGCTGGAGCGAACCCGCGATTATCTGTTTTGGTATATCGCCTTGGCCTTACCTATTGTGTGCTTCGCCTATTTCGCCAGCTTCAGCCGCGCATTCCTTGATACCTATCCCTTTTATCGCCTCGCCTTCCGCAGCGGTTTCGACCTGTGCGCCTGGGAAATCATCTATCTCAGCCAGTTCGTGTTCCTGGAGTTTTTCTTCCGCGGCTTCCTGCTTCACGCCTGCCGTCCGGCGTTCGGCGCCAATGCGGTATTCGTCATGTGTGTGCCTTATCTGATGATCCACTTCGCCAAGCCTTGGCCGGAAGCGGCCGGGGCCATCCTATTCGGGCTGTTTCTGGGCGTACTGGCGCTGCGCTCCCGTTCGATCTGGGGCGGCGCGGCGGTGCACATGACCGTGGCCTTGAGCATGGACATGCTGGCCTTGCTGCAGCGCGGACGCCTACCCACCCATTGGTGGCCGCTGCAATAATGAATCGCACCGCCTATTTATATCTTCCCGATGGAGTAAAGCATTCGTGCGCCTGATGGGCGGATTACGCTGGTCATTGCTGCTGGTGAGCGCTTGGTTCACCGCATTATTCATCGCCTGGCAGCTACTCAGCACCGTCAACTTCCTCTATCCGCTTTGGCATAATGCATTGAACATCGGCGATACAGTGCGCGTCTACGGGCCGCAGAATCGCTATCGCCACGGGTTCGAACAGACCACGGCACAAGAACAGGCTCGCTTGTTCGCGGCCATCCTGGATGCAGTGGAAAACGATGGACGTGGCCTGAATGATCTGCGCTACCGCGACCCCGAGGGCAAGCCAATTGATCGACTGTTGACCCCACCGGAAATCGTTCATCTCAAAGATGTGACGCGGTTGATCGCGGGCTTCTACAAGTTCAGCTGGGCCTGTTTAATTGTATTTATCGCCGTCATCATCTCCCTATGGATGCGACCGACAGCCCGGCCGGCCTTGAAAAGGGTCCTAGTCACCTTCAGCACTGTTATCACGGCGGGGACAGTATTGGTCCTGGTATTAGGCGCCAAGAAGGTCTTTTATAAGCTGCATACCTGGATCTTTCCCGAAGGCCATCGATGGTTCTTTTATTACCAAGAATCACTGATGACCACTTTGATGAAGGCACCGGACCTCTTCGCAGGCATTGCGGTGGAATGGCTGGTGTTGACGCTGATGCTTTACGGGTTGATCGTCGCGTTGACTCTCAAGCTGATACCCACACCAAAAAAGTGCACCGCGCCAGCAGCTTGAGCGCCGGGGGCATGACCGGCGCTTCAGCAACGCAATTTGCACGCGGCTGCGCTTGTCACCCCTCTTTGCTCTTGTGCACCAGCTTATGCGCATGCTGCTCCCAATGCCGTCCGTCGAACGGGACCACGGTCAGTGAACGGGGTTTAGTCTCCAAGCAACGGGCATTGACGGCATAGCCGTCCGGATTCGAACGAGGAATGTAAAAAGATTTAATACCGCAAACTCTACAGAACAGATGTTTGGCAACACCGGTATTAAAGGCGTATGAAGTCAACTCATCTTCGCCGCGTAACAAGCGGAATTTGGATTTGGGTACGATGAGATGCAAATAACCCGATTTGGTGCAGATGGAGCAATTACACTCGTCCACTTCCAAGTCCTCGGGGGCATCAACCTCGAAACGAACCGCACCACAATGGCAACCGCCCTGATATATCATCCTGATCTCCCGCTGTCGTCCAATCGATCGGCGGTCGGATTGAACAACGAAAAAATCGTACTATTTATCTTTAATCTATTCCTAATATAGACCGCCATGAGAATATTCCAAGCCACCATTGCAATGGCGGTAGCAACGGCGGCGCCAACTATTCCGAACCGGGGAATCAAGACCAAGTTCAAGATGATATTCAACACCGCGCTCCCCGCCAGCACGTAAACGGCCTGCCTGTATCTGCCGGTCAATTTCATGATAATGCCTACCGAGCCGGAGAGCACGTTCACCAACTGGCCTATAATCAGTATTACCAAGGCCGGGTAACCGGCCCTAAAACCGTCACCGAATAGACCTAATACCAGTCGACCGTAAAACAGCAACAGCAGGGATATAGGTACTGCGAACAACACTGCGATACGCGCTGAAAGCGAGATAAAATGTTGGAGATCGCTGCGGCGTCCGTTATAGAAATATTCCGATATATAAGGCGTCAACGCCATATTGACAAAGACCAATGAAATCGACACCAAGCCGGCCAGGCGCGCCGCTGCGGAATAAACACCGGCCTGGGCGGCATCCTTCATCATGCCGATCATAATGACATCGGTATTACTAATGATCACGAATATCCCAACGATCATTAACATTGGCAAGGCAAACCCCAGCCATTCCCGCGTGCTATATTCGGCGCGAGACGCCGCCATTTCCGCCGTCATTAGGTACCTACGCAACCAAATGATCCCCAGTGCCAGTACAATCAGACAAGCTGCGATAAAGACCGCCATCGCCAGCGACGCCGTTACCGGGATATTCAAAGCGACAGCCAAGCCGAGGATAGTCAACAGGAGAATCGGCGCGAGAACACCGTCAAGAAACTGAGCCCTCCCTGGTCGTTTATCGGCCTGCAATATCCCTTGTATCATCCTGATAGCGGTTCTCAGCGGCAACATGACCATGGCGATCATCAGTACGCGTTCCATATTTCCGGCAGGGAACCGTGCTTGTGCCGCAAGAATAATCCCCCATGCGCAGATGGCCAGAAACACGCTGACCGGTACAATGATCTGAAAACTTCTTCGTATATAACCTCGAGAGTAACCTAGCTGTCGCTGTGATGAGTATTGTGGAATAAACCTTAGCGCAGCGGAATCCATACCCACAGTTCCGATCAACATTAACAGCTCGGACCATGACAAACCGAAGACATAAATCCCGTATTGGTCAACTTTCATCATGCGCGCCAGCAAAAACTGGGAAAGATACAACATCCCGCTGCTAGCAGCGTTGACCCATATTGAAGACCTGATCCCGCCAATGAATCGTTTCTTTTCGGCACTATAAGCCATAACCACTATTCGATCCCGCTGCCCAATACCGTCCGATTGATGATTTTGTCATGACGGCTTGGAAATATACATTACCTATGCTGCCCCTAAATCGCTGCTGGTCTGGTTGTGGTAAGTCAATGAAATCCATATTGGTCGCCAAACCAGGTACTCTCTAATACGCAACTCAGATAGATTCGTACGATGTAACCAAGAAGAGATGAATAAGAACAACACACGCACTGATTCGTCACTCGAAGTCAAGCGTTAGGAAAAAGGGATTTCACTCATTCCACCCAACGGAAGGGTGACAAACGTCGAACCCAATAGGGTTTTTGCCTCCTCGCCCAGGCGTTTGGCCGGCTCGTCGATGGCCTCGGCGGTCAACGGAAAGGTGCCCCAGTGAATAGCCAAAGAATAGCTGGAGCGGATATCTTTGTGTATCATCACCGCCTCCTCGGGATTAACGTGCATATTCTTCATGAACCAACGGGGTTCATAACCGCCTATGGGAATCAGCGCCAGATTGAAAGGACCGCAACGCGCCCCGATCTCGGTAAAGATCTTTGCGTGATAGCCGGTATCGCCGCCAAACCAAAATTTGAAATCTCCGATGCCCACCGCCCACGAAGCCCACAAGACCCGATAACGATCGTTGAGACCGCGTCCGGTCCAATGTTGCGCCGGCGTGGCGCAAACAGTGGCGCCGGCGACTTCCTGCCTATCCCACCAATCGAATTCTACCACCCGGGTAACGCCCAAGGGGTTAAACCACTGCTTATAACCGAGCGGCACCACCCAGGTGGTGCGGTCGCCTATAACCTTTACCGTGTATTTGTCGAGATGATCGTAATGATTATGGGAGATCAGCACGAAATCGATGGGCGGTAGTTGATCGATGCTCAGCGCCGGCGGCGCGCTGCGCTTGGGTCCCATAAAGGAAAACGGCGAGGCCCGTTCCGAAAAAACGGGATCGGTTAGCACGTTAATCCCGCCATATTGCACCAACACGGTATCATGCCCAATCCATGTGACCTGCGGCCTATCCCCCGGCGCGCTGATCTTGTCGAGTGGTGGTTCGACCTTGTCGATCCGGTCGGCGGTAGCGGCATAGTCGGCCCATCGCTCGTTGCCGAAATAACGCATGCGCAAGAAGCCGAAAAATCCGACTTGCAGGGGCTCGATGTAAAGATTGCGGAAGCCGTCGGTGGTATGATGAGCAGGCATGACACAACCCTGATGCGGTTGACCAGATAAATTTTACCTTACTTGCAGCATGGTGGCCCATCGCACGTTGGGTGCTGACGGTATCAAGGCGCCATCTATGGTTAACCGCGCATCCCGCCATAATGCACCCAGGCACTTCCCTATCCGCAATGCCGCAACCCCCAGTTGCTGGATCTCGAATGTTAATGGAATATCAAACAAAGGTAGCGGCCATCGCGCGGCGGCGTATGAGACTCTCAGATTGAAATTGCATCGAATGACACTCAACCGTGACAACAGATCATCATCTGCCAGGAATGACCTTAGAGTTTGCAGATTAATAGTTGGTCTATTCATTACAGCAGGTTGCCTGGTAACTCACGGCTGCACCTACCGCGCCTGGCACGCGGGACTGCAAGAAAGGCAACGGCAAGAGTGCTATAAAATGGCCAGCCCGAATGCCATGCGCGACTGCCTCGATAAAGTGAACGGCATGAGCTATGACCAATACCAAAAAGCCCGAAAAGACGGCGCAAAAAACGATAAGTAGATAACCCGGCCCCGCGAAGTCTATCCCCTATCTATCAATGCGAGCGGGTAGCCGGCCTGTGGGGGAAAAAAAAGATAAACACAGCGATCAATGCCAACAAGGTGGCGGATGCCGAATAGCGACTCAATGCCAAGCCGCCGTGGCTGATGGGTTTGTCCAGGAAATCGCCGACCACCGCACCCAGCGGCCGCGTCAAAATGAAAGCCGCCCAAAACAGCACGGTGTGGGAAATCTTAGTCCTGTAGTAAGCCGCCGCGATGATCGCCAACATGGCACCGAATATCAACGCCCCGCCGCCGTAACCCAGCCCGGCGGAATCGGCCGTCCAATCACCTAGCGCGGTACCCAGGGTTTGCGAAAACATAATCGTCACCCAGTAAAACGCCTCCGATTTGGGTGAATTCACACTGGCGACGTCAACCGATCCCAGCGCGCGATACCAGATAAATAACGAACCCAAAAGCAGTAGCAGCAGAACGGTGGTCCCGCCGGCGTAACCGATCCCCAGCGAACGATCTGCAAAATCCGCCAAGGTCGTGCCCACCGTGGTGGTGGCGATGATGGTGATCCAATAGACCACGGGATGAAACCGTCTCATTGCTATCTGCGCCGCAACCGCCACTATAAATATGAAGGCAAAGATCGCGGTGCTCAGCAGGTAGCCCAGGTTCATGGACATGGACAGGGTGTCACCCCCGGTCTCCCCCAGGGTCGTCGCAAAGATCTTGATGATCCAGAAGATCAAGGTCACCTCAGGTACCTTGCTCAACGCTGCCTGTCCGTTACCCCTATCGAACCCTGCCATCATTATTATTCCTTCTTAATTTGATGCTCAAATCGCCACGGCTTCATTAAGATCCAACACCTCGGGGTCGGCCGTTATTCTCCCCATCTGAATTACCAAAAGACCCTATCTTTAGTGTTTGGTTCAAGTAATACCCCAATTTGTTGTAATTTTACAACATCAATACGCATTAAAATTCAAAATATCTTGAATAGTTATTCACGTTGTTGTAATTTTCACATCGATTCAGCTCGTCGCCTGATAGATGTTGCAGAAATGCCAACATCGATACGGATCCGAGGCAGATCGAAAACTATTTCAATGATGAATACGGGAGAATATGTATGAAGGAGAAACTTATTACATTGG
>CAYWIQ010000149.1:0-6361 GCA_964458405.1 uncultured Chromatiaceae bacterium | reverse complement strand
GGGTCGTAGGATTCGGATGCGCATCGAGGTGAAAAATGAAGCCCAGACATAAACGCTTGACCTTTATTCTGGTGGGCCTGGCGGGGGTGGCGGTCGCCGCCGCCTTGGTCTTGAATGCCTTTCGCGGCAATATCACCTTCGCGTTCAGCCCCACCGAGGTGGCGGAGGGCAAGGTGCCGCAGGGGACCAATTTCCGCTTGGGCGGTCTGGTGAAAAAGGGCAGTCTGGTGCGTGAAAACGATGGTCTGACCGTGCACTTCGTGGTCACCGATCTCGCCAAGAACGTCAAGGTGACTTTTAAAGGTATCCTCCCCGATCTGTTTAAGGAAGGCACCGGTGCGGTGAGCTTGGGCAAAATGGGTCCCGATGGGGTATTCCATGCTTCGCAAGTGCTAGCCAAGCACGACGAGAAATACATGCCGCCGGAGGTGGCCGAGTCCTTGAAGGAGGCCAAGAAAGAGAAGGCCCAAGGCATGCCGATGGCAAAAAATGGTAAAGGGGGCAGTATATGATTCCAGAGATCGGACACTTCGCGCTCATCGTGGCCCTGTGTATGGCGTTGGTTCAGGGCACCCTACCCTTGGTGGGTGCCGCCCGCGGTATCCCGCGTTGGATGGCATTGGCGCGACCGGTAGCTCAGGGTCAATTCGTGTTTATTGCCATTTCGTTTGTTTGTTTGGTCTACGCCTTCATTCACAGCGATTTCTCAGTGCTATACGTGGCGGAGCATTCAAATTCGGATCTGCCGCTGATCTATCGCATCACCGGGGTATGGGGTGGTCACGAGGGATCCTTGTTGCTGTGGATTCTGATGTTGACCATCTGGATGTTGGCGGTGACGGTGTTCAGCCGCCATCTGCCGGACGAGATGGTGGCGCGGGTATTGGGGGTGATGGGCTTGGTGGCGGTGGGCTTTAATTCGTTCATCCTATTCACCTCCGATCCCTTCACGCGTCTGCTGCCGGCGGCGGCCAGCGGCCAGGACTTGAATCCTTTGCTGCAGGACCCGGGACTGGCTATCCATCCACCCATGTTGTACATGGGCTATGTAGGCTTCTCCGTGGCGTTTGCTTTTGCCATCGCCGCGCTGTTGGGCGGTAAACTGGATGCTACCTGGGCACGTTGGTCACGACCCTGGACGACGGTGGCGTGGATGTTTCTCACCTGCGGTATCGCCCTGGGTAGCTGGTGGTCTTACTACGAATTGGGTTGGGGAGGCTGGTGGTTCTGGGATCCGGTGGAAAACGCCTCGTTCATGCCGTGGTTGGTGGGTACCGCCCTGATTCATTCATTAGCAGTAACCGAGAAACGCGGCAGCTTCAAGAGCTGGACGGTGTTGCTGGCGATCTTCGCCTTTTCACTGAGTCTGTTGGGTACCTTCCTGGTGCGGTCCGGGGTGTTGACCTCGGTGCACTCCTTCGCCAGCGATCCCAAACGCGGGTTGTTCATTCTGATCTTTTTGGTGATAGTGGTGGGCACCTCATTGGCGCTCTATGCCTGGCGCGCGCCCAAGGTGGGGTTGGGCGGCGGCTTCGCCTTGTTGTCCCGCGAATCGCTGTTGCTCTCCAATAACGTATTGTTCGCTACGGCGGCGGCAACGGTGTTGCTGGGGACCTTGGCGCCGTTGATCGTGGAGGCCTTGGTGGGCGTGGGTATTTTGGGGCCGACGCATAAAATTTCCGTAGGAGCGCCTTATTTCGATGCGGTGTTCGTGCCCCTCATGACAGTGGCGGTCTTTTTCATGGGCGTGGGACCGATAGCCAAGTGGAAGAAGGCCGAGGTGCCGGAACTGGCGGCACGGCTACGCTGGGCCGGTATTAGTGCTGTCATCGTGGCCGTGATCATGCCGTTCCTGCTGGGCCACTGGTCGTGGCTGGTGAGCCTGGGCATCCTTATGGCGTTCTGGATTCTCTTCACCGTTGCCCAAAGTACCTGGGATCGTCTGCGCCGCACCCGCAACGACCGCAGCTGGTGGGGTCGGTTTGTCGGTCTGCCCAAGAGTTTTCTCGGTATGCAACTGGCTCATTTCGGGGTGGCGGTGTTTATCCTTGGCGTCACGGTGATCGGCGGTTATGAAAAGGGTAAAGACGTGAAGATGAATATCGGCGACACCGTGAAAGTGGCCGGTTATACCTTCCGTTTCGACGGGGCGATGGACGTCACCGGACCCAACTATAAGGCCAAGCGCGGCATCATCAAGGTCTTCAAGGACGGCGCGCCGTTTGAAGAGCTCCATCCGGAAAAACGCACCTACGAGGTTCAAACGCAACCGACTACCGAAGCGGCTATAGACAGCGGGTTCTTCCGCCATCTGTTTGTGGCCCTGGGTGAACCGGTGGGTAACGGCGCATGGAGCGTCCGTATCCACTACAAGCCGTTGGTGAGTTGGATATGGCTGGGTTGCGTGTTGATGGCCTTGGGTGGCTTGTTGGCCGTCAGTGATCGTCGTTACCGCACCTTGGCGCGTAAGCAGCGCGAGCTGCTGAATAGTGGTGCCGACAAGGTTCCCAGCGCCGAACCGAAGCCGGTGATGACCCGGGCGGAGGTGAAGCCCCAATGATGCGGTTTATGATCCCCCTGGTGGTATTCGTGGTACTGGCGGGGTTTTTGTGGAAGGGTTTGCACATGGATCCCAGCGAGGTGCCGTCGCCGTTGATCGGTAAGGCGGCCCCGCAGTTTACGCTGCCGCAACTGCAGGATGAGCAGACCAAGTTTTCCTCGCAGGATATGCGCGGTAAGGTGTGGATGCTCAACGTCTGGGCCTCATGGTGCGTATCCTGCCGCCAAGAACATCGCACGCTTGTTGCCTTTTCGCGCAAAAACATCGTGCCGTTGATCGGGCTCAATTACGAGGAATTACGCGGCGACTCCGGGCTCGACAAAATTCAGGTCGAAAAGCTTTCGCCGGCGGATGAACTCAAATATGCCCGCCAGCGCGCCCAGAAATGGATAAGCGATAGAGGAAATCCTTATCAGCGGGTAGTGATGGATCTCGATGGCAACGTCGGTATCGACTATGGGGTATACGGTGTGCCCGAGACCTATGTCATCGATAAGAAAGGTGTCATCCGATATAAATACATCGGACCACTCACCGACCAAGCCCTGCAAACCGATATTATGCCCCTCATCAGGAAGTTGGAAGGATGAAGCCACTTATTGCCGTGCTGTTGATCGTTTTGGCCTGGTCGGTAAATTCCTATGCCGGGGAGGCCCAGCCGGTCATGGGAAACCAGGCCCTCCAGGACCGGGTTATGACACTGGCCGGCGAGCTGCGCTGTCTGGTGTGTCAGGGTGAGTCCCTGGCGGATTCGGGTTCGGATTTCGCCCAGGATATGCGGGTGAAGATCCGCGAAATGGTGCAGCAGGGTAAGACCAACCAGCAGATCAAGGATTTTCTGGTGGCGCGCTACGGCGATTTCATTCTCTATCGCCCGCCGTTTTCGGGAATCACGGCCTATATATGGATTGCACCGTTCGTCATCGTTGTGGCGGGCGCCAGTCTGTTGATCGTCAATATCAAGCGTCGCCGCACGCGCGTCCAGGTGGCGCCTCTTTCGGAAGAAGAGCAGTCGCGGGTTGCAAGCTTGTTGAAAGAGGACACAGGGGATAGTAAGGCATGATTATATTTGTGGTGGTCGCGACAATCTTGGTTGTCGCGGCATTGTTGTTTATCGTCCCTCCCTTGTGGCGCCGCCGTGATCAACACAGTGTGCAGCGCGATCGTTCCAATCTGGAAATCTATAAGGATCAACTGCGCGAGTTGGAGGGTGATCTCGCCGGCGGAATTCTCAGCCAGGAACAGTTCGAACAGGGTCAGGTGGAATTGGAGCGGCGCCTGTTGGAGGATGTGCCTGCGGAAGCCAAGCAGACGGGCGAGAAGGACGACCGCGTAGAGGGGCGGGGCGCCGCTGTCACTGTCACCTTGCTGGTGCCGTTGTTGGCGGTTTTCCTGTATTTGTTACTGGGCAATCCGGTGGCGTTAACGCCCGGGAAGGTCACCGTGGCCTCGCAGGAGGGCAAGGGCCCTGCCCATGCCGTGACGCCGGAACAGATCAATGCCATGGTCGCAAAGCTGGCGCAGCGTCTGCAGAACAACCCTAACAATGCTGACGGTTGGCGCATGCTGGGTCGTTCCTATGTGGCGCTGGGTCGTTATCAGGACGCCATTGGCGCTTTGAAGAAGGCCGTGTCCATGATTCCCAACGATCCCGATCTGCTGGCCGATTATGCGGATGCCTTGGCCATGACCAGCGGCCAAACGCTCAAGGGCAAACCCATGGAAATGGTGCGGCGCGCCTTAAAGTTGGACCCCAATCACCAGAAGAGTCTGTGGCTGGCCGGTACCAACTCCTATAACGACGGCGATTATCAGGGCGCCGTCGCCTATTGGCAGCGGTTGTTGAAACAGATCAAGCCCAACACCAAAGAATACCAACAGGTGACCAGTATCATCACCGAGGCCCAGGATCTGGCCGACGGCAAGACCCCGCCACCGCCTGAACAGGCTGCGGCGGCAGCGAGTTCCGCACAGGTGTCAGGCGTAGTCAGCCTCAGCCCCAGTTTGGCAAGCAAGGCGGCGCCTACCGACACCGTGTATATCTTCGCCAAGGCCGCCCAGGGTCCGCCAATGCCGTTGGCCGCGTTCCGCGCCCAGGTCAAGGATCTGCCGATCAAGTTTGATCTCAATGACTCCATGGCGCCAACGCCTATGGCACATCTGTCGGATTTCTCGCAGGTGATCGTCGGCGCCCGCATTTCCAAATCGGGAAATCCCATGCCGCAAAGCGGTGACCTCCAGGGGCTGACCAATGTCGTTCATGTGGGCAGCAGCAACCTGGACGTCAAGATCAATTCCGTGGTGCCATAACGAATCGACAGTCGGCCCCAGCGGATGCTTGGGTTGCTAGCGTTGAGGAGGGTCGATGCCACAGCTGCGTCTATCAAGGTGCCGCACCGCGTGGGCATTGCTAGTGGTGTTTACGCTGGTGGGGTGCAGTGAATCCAAACCGCCGGATCGCCTGAAAACGGGCCAGGCCTTTCCGCCGCTGACCCTGGAAGGCATCGACGGCAAGACGATGCCTCTGTCCGCGTTTCGCGGCAAACTGGTGGTGTTGAACGTGTGGGCGACCTGGTGTCCGCCCTGCCGTGAGGAATTGCCCAGCCTGCAGCGTTTAAGCAGCAGATTGGACGGTGAACGGTTCGTGATTGTGGGCTTGTCTTTGGATCAGGACAATGTGGGGGTGCGTGAATACCTGCATGATAAAGGGGTGACCTACGCCAATTTCCTGGACCGAAATATGGACATCGCCAAGCATGTGTTGGCGATGAAGGCCTATCCGGACACGTTTTTCATCGGGCCGGACGGGACCTTGTTAGGGCGGGTAGTGGGCGCCATTCAATGGGATAATCCCCGAATGGTTCAGCGCCTGGAGGCTGCGTATCGCGGTGAAGGTGAAGAGTTGCGGAATTTGCCCCGTGGTTCTTACGGATCATCCTAGCGGCGCGGCTTCCTTCGTCGGCCGCCGCTTGTTAACATTCTATTTCTCTGATTAGGGCGTGGTACGAGGATTTTATGATGGTTGAATCATTGAGTGCGTCAAGCCGGGTATCCGCACGCACGCTGGTGGCCGTTTTGGCATGCAGCTTGGGGTTACTGGTATGGGCTGTCAGCGCCCATGCCGCCGATACACGCAAGGGCGCCAGCCTATACAATCAATATTGTACCGATTGCCATGGCCAGCGTGGTAAACCCAATATGCCCGGTGTACCGGATTTTTCCCGCAATCAGCGCCTGATGCAGTCGGATTTAGCGCTGGTCAAGACCATCAGCATCGGTAAGGGCATGATGCCCGCCTTTCAAGGAAGATTGACCGAAAATGACATCCTGGATGTCATCGCATACTTAAGAACGTTGCAGTGAAGACGCGTTTGCGGATCGGTGCCGTCGCCATGGTGCTGGCCTTGGTTACGGCTTGTACCAGCGCCGCCCAAGAGATGACCGCCCCGCCTGGGGAACGGCCCGTCAAGACGTCCGACGACTATCGCGTATTGGAGTCGTTTGGCGTGGGCCGGGATGTGTACGTGCGTTCTTTGGCAGTGGATCGTGGCGATAACAGCATCTGGGTCGGGACCTCGGTGGGGGTACACGAAGTGGATCTGACCACGCGTAATCCCCTCCATACCTTTACTCGCAAGGATGGCTTGGCCAACGAATATGTGTTTTCCATCTTCGTCGACAGCCAGGGTTATAAGTGGTTCGGCACCAACGGCGGCGGAACTACCCGTTATCGCGACCGCCAGTGGAAGACCTATTTTCCCATGCACGGTTTGGCGGACTACTGGGTCTACAGTTTCGCCG
>CAYWIQ010000148.1:0-6370 GCA_964458405.1 uncultured Chromatiaceae bacterium | reverse complement strand
TCTATTCAAACATTTTTCTCGCTGTTCGACCATAAACTTAGCGATGATAATCTAGTGGGCGATACGCTTAGCCCCACTCTATCGCCGGGCGAGCGCGAGCTGTTTGACGATAGCCTTAAGGTCATCTGCCTCGCCCTCTCCTACCAGGGTGTCGCCAACCCCATTGACATCAACTTCTCCCTACACGGCGAGCGGCCGTACGAGCCCTTGATCTACCGGCGCCTTGGCGAGTTTTACCTCGGCAAGCAGCGCTATCTCGACGCCGCGCACACATTCATGGCTATGACCCGGCGCCATCCCAACCACCCGCTCGCCCCGGAATTCCATGAATACGCGATCAATGCCTATAAAGCCGGCGGTTTCGTCGATCCGTTCTTCACAGCCAAGGCCGCGTTCGTCAAACAGTACGGGTTGGATACCGCCTATTGGAACACACATGACGAGGATAGCCACCAGCGGATCCGCACTTATCTCGCCACTGATATAAAGGATTTGGCCACCCATTATCATAGCTTGGCACGAAAGTCCTCATCAGCCCACAACTATGCCACCGCCGTGACTTGGTATCGTGAATATTTGCGTACGTTTACCACGGGCAGTGATGCGGCGGAAATGAATTTCATGCTTGCCGAGTGTCTACATGACGCCGGCCGCTTGCAGGAGGCCGTCGCTGAATACGAGAAATCCGCCTATGAGTTCAAACCCCACAAGCACGGCGCCGAAGCCGGCTATGCCGCGCTCCTGACCTATAACGAAATCCTGTCCAGCAACCAAGGAAACGAACGAGGCACATGGCGGCGCAAGGCCATCGCCAGCGCATTGCGCTTCAGCGAACGCTTCCCCCAGGATCGCCGCACCGACAAAGTACTGGCCAACGTCATCGACGAACTCTACGCCATGCACGACTATCCAGGCGCCATAGACGCCGCACAGCGCCTGCTACAACGCCCGCAACCCAGCGCTAAGATCCTGCGGCGCAAAGCCTGGATAGTCTTGGGTCACGCCCGCTTCGAAACCGCGGACTACGTCAATGCGCAAAAGGCCTACGCTGAGGCGCTAATCCTGCTTCCCGCTGATTCACCGCAACGGACCAATATCATCGAGCACCTGGCCGCAAGCATGTACAAGCAGGGCGAACAACTTCGGGCTGGGGGTGACATCAATGGCGCCATAACCGTATTTCTCAAGATAGAAAAGACCGCTCCCGCCCCCGCCGTCTGGGTCAAGGCCGAATACGATGCCGCCGCCGCTCTCATTGAAGTACAGGATTGGACGAAAGCAACCACCGTGCTTGAGGATTTTCGCCGCCGCAAGCTGGGTAACCCTGATTTGCAGCACGGTGTCAGCGAAAAACTCGCTTTGGTCTACATGAAGACCGGCCATAAGTGGAAAGCCGCTCATGAGATGGAAGCTCTGGCGAGGCATCCCCATGATAAAGCGAAACGTCGCGGCCTGTTGTGGGAGGCCGCCTCATTATATCAAAAGGCCGGAGCGAGCGTTGACGCCATACGCCTGTACAAGCATTTCGTCGCCGATTTCCCCAACGCATACACCGATGCCATGGAGGCCCGCCAAACCCTCAGCGTACTGTACACCCGCTTGGGTAAGACCGGCGAGGCCCGCAAGTGGCAGAATGAGATTATCAAGGCGGACGCAACAGCGGGGGCGGCACGCACCGATCGTTCCCGGGAGATGGCCGGCGAGGCCATCCTCGCACTCGCCCGACCCTTGGCCCAGGCCTTTCAAGACGCCAAGCTGACACTACCTTTGAAAAAGAGTTTAAAGATCAAAAAGGCCGCCATGGAAAAGGCCATCGCCCTGTACAGGAAGGCCCTTGACTACCAGGTGGCGGCGGTCACCACCGCCGCCACCTACCAGCTCGGCAATATCTACGATCATTTCGCCCAGGCCATTCTGACATCCCAGCGCCCGCACGGCTTATCCAAGGATGAACTCGAGCAATACAATATCCTGCTCGAAGATCAAGCCTATGCGTTTCAAGATAAAGCCATCCAGGTGTACGAGGCCAATATCAAGCTTATTCCTGACGGTATATATGATAAATGGATCAAAGACAGTCTAGACGCCTTGGCGATACTGTATCCGGTGCGCTACGCCAAGATCGAACAAAGCGAGACCTATTTCGATGCCGCTCATTGAAACTTGGAAAAAGATTCTGTACATGGTGGCGGTGGTGACGCTGTGCGGCTGCTCATTGCTCAGCCACAAACCTTCGACCGTCTCCACTACGGCCGCTGGAAAAGGCGTACTTGCCGGCGGCAATTACCAACACGCCATCGCCGACCTCAAGGCGGGCAAGGACGACGACGCACTGAAACTCTTCAATGCCGTGATGAAGGCCCATCGCGACCTGGCGCCGCCCTACATCAACGTGGGACTCATCGAGATCAGAAAGGATAATCTCGACGCCGCCGAGACGGCGCTGCAACATGCCGCGACTCTCGCACCCAAGCAACCTGAAATCTACAACGGTTTGGGCATTGTCTACCGCCGCCAAGGGAGGTTCAATGAAGCAAAAGATGCCTACCTCAAGGCCATCCAGGTCTCTCCGGATTATGCCAACGCCTACTTGAACCTCGGGATACTAAATGAAATATACCTAAACAACCTCGGCGCCGCCCTGGATCACTATAAACGCTATCAAGCCTTGACCGGTGGGAACAATGATATGGTTAAAAAGTGGATCATAGATGTTCAGCAGCGCCTGGCACGCAGCAAGGGAGCAAAAAAATGATGAAGAAACCGCTCGGCGCCGTGATTCTGGCCATGCTTGCGGCTCTGCCGCTCGCCTCATCGGCCGAAGACCGTATCAAACTGGATCAAACCACCGTTATCGATAATCACGAACTGCCCAAGGTAACCTATATCGTCCCCTGGCAGGCGGCACAATTGCCGGCACCGGAAAAGCCGCCGTTGGACGCACTGATCGACCAGGCCTTGACGCCGCTGGACCGCGACACGCTGCGCAGCCGTATCCAGTATTACTATGCAACGACACCCGCAGTACAGGGCAGCACGTCGAGACGACAAAAAGACGCGAAATAAAACGGCGTACGAGCCGGAGGTTCCGGCGTATATATCGTTACTTATGCCGCATATGAGGGAATAACAACACGTCGCGGATCGACGGCGAATCGGTAAACAACATCACCAGGCGGTCGATGCCGATACCCTCACCGGCGGTGGGCGGCAGGCCATGTTCCAAGGCCATGATGTAATCCTCGTCGAAGTGCATCGCCTCCTCATCACCCGCCTCTTTTTCCTCGACCTGCTTGCGGAAGCGCTCCGCCTGATCCTCGGCATCGTTCAACTCGGAAAAGCCATTGGCAATCTCGCGACCACCGACGAAAAACTCGAAGCGGTCGGTGACCGTGGGATCGATATCATTTCGTCGCGCCAGGGGGGAAACCTCGGTGGGATAGGCCGTGATAAACGTCGGGGCCTTAAGGCGATGCTCCACGGTCTTCTCAAAGATCTCGATCTGGATCTTGCCTAATCCGTAATTATCCTTGAGCGGCACGCCCAAACCTTCCGCCGCCAGGCGCGCCCGGGCGACATCCTCGATGTCCGCCATAGTCAAATCAGGATTGAAGGCCAATATGGACTCTTTCACCGTCATGCGCCGAAACGGCTCGCCGAATTCATAGCTTTCGCCCTGATAGGTCACCGTGGTCATACCCAGGATCCGCTGGGCCATACCGCGCAACAAATTCTCGGTAAGATCCATAAGATCGCTATAGTCGGCGTAGGCCTCGTAGAACTCCAGCATCGTGAATTCTGGATTATGGCGGGTGGATAGGCCCTCGTTGCGGAAATTACGGTTGATCTCGTAGACCCGCTCGAAGCCGCCCACTACCAGCCGCTTCAAGTACAATTCGGGCGCGATGCGCAGGAACAGATCCATGTCCAGGGCATTGTGATAAGTGGTGAACGGCCGCGCCGTCGCGCCGCCCGGTATCACCTGCATCATGGGCGTCTCGACTTCAAGGAAACCGCGGGTGTTGAGAAAACTACGAATATAATTAATGATGGCGGTACGCATGCGGAAGGTCTTGCGACTGACATCGTTCATGATGAGGTCGAGATAGCGCTGACGGTAACGGGTCTCCTGATCGGCGAGGCCGTGGAATTTCTCCGGTAGGGGCCGCAGCGACTTGGTGAGCAGGCGCAGCTTGTCCACCTTCACCGACAATTCGCCGGTCTTGGTGCGAAACATCACCCCCTCGGCGCCGAGGATATCGCCGACGTCCCAGCCCTTGAAGGCGGCGTAAACGCCCTCCGGCAGGGCGTCGCGCTGCACGAAGACCTGGATGCGTCCCGACATGTCCTGCAACTGGGCGAAACTGGCCTTGCCCATCACCCGCTTGGCCATCATGCGCCCCGCCACACTCACCCGATGCGGATTGGCCTCGAAGTAGGTGTTGTCCTTGTCGCCGTATTCGGCATGGAGTTCACCCGCCACCACGTTACGGCGAAAATCGGTGGGGAACGCGATGCCTTGTTCACGTAACGCCGCCAACTTGACGCGGCGTTGCGCGATCAAGGCATGTTCGTCCTGTTCCGTCTCGGTATTATTCTGCTCAACGCTGTCCGTCATTGCTTGTTACAACCCACTCTTCAAACTTGCTTCAATAAATTGATCCAGGTCGCCGTCAAGCACCGCCTGGGTATTGCCCACTTCCACCCCGGTGCGCAGGTCCTTGATCCGGGATTGATCCAGCACATAAGAGCGGATCTGGCTGCCCCAGCCGATGTCCGATTTGCTGTCCTCCAAGGCCTGGTCGGCGGCGCGGCGCTTCTGCATCTCCATCTCATAGAGCTTGGCCTTGAGCTGCTTCATGGCGGTGGCGCGGTTCTTGTGCTGCGACCGATCGTTCTGACACGATACCACGATACCGCTGGGGACGTGAGTGATGCGGATGGCGGACTCGGTACGATTGACGTGCTGACCGCCGGCGCCGCTGGCGCGGTAGGTATCCACCTTCAAATCCGCGGGATTGATATCGATCTCGATATCGTCGTCCACCTCCGGCGACACGAACACCGAAGCGAACGAGGTATGGCGGCGGTTGCCCGAGTCGAACGGCGATTTACGCACCAGACGATGCACGCCGGTCTCGGTACGCAACCAACCGTAGGCGTAATCGCCCTCGAAACGCACCGTAGCGCTCTTGATACCCGCCACTTCGCCGTCGGAGATCTCGATGATCTCGGTGTTGAAGCCGTGCCGCTCCCCCCAACGCAGATACATGCGCAACAGCATGTCGGCCCAATCCTGGGCCTCCGTGCCGCCGGAACCGGCTTGAACATCGACAAAGGCGTTATTGGGATCCATCTCGCCGGAGAACATGCGACGGAATTCCAATGCCTCCAGCCGTTCCTCTAATTTATCCAGGTCGGCCACCACGCCCTGCACCGTGGCCTCATCGTCTTCCTCTGCGGCCAGTTCCAGCAAATCGGCGGCGTCGCTCAGTCCATCGTCCAAGGTGCGGATGGTGCCCACCACTTGCTCAAGTTTGGCCCGTTCCCGACCCAATTCCTGCGCCCGCTCAGGATTGTTCCAGACATCGGGTACCTCCAGCTCCCGCTCGACTTCGACCAACCTCTCCCGTTTGGCGTCGTAGTCAAAGATACCCCCTCAGGGAGGTGGCCCGCTCCCTCATGTCCTCAATGCGTCTATTTATTGGATTGATTTCCATAACGAAATAATTCCCACCGGCTGAAATTGCCGAGGATTTTAGCACACCCCATATATAGACACACTAACGATTTCAAGATGTTAAGCCCAGAAAAGAGCCACAGGGGCACTGCTTACGCCCATCTTACTCGCCTGGGACCCATCCCGCTGAGCGTCAATCAGCACTTGCATTCCTCAGTATTTGGGATAAAATTCCCAAAAAGAGGCTTACTGGAAAATATAACGGGCCTCCGGATTCAGTACTGAATTTAATTGGTGGCATTGTAAGGAGCTACATCATGATGACTAAAAAGCAGATTACGATCTCCGGGACAGCCCTAGCGATCACGCTTACCCTCATGGCCTGCGGTAGCGGCAGTGACGGTACCAGCGGCTCCCTGGCCTCTAGCTCCAAGACGACTACAACCCAAGGCGTTATTACCGGCTTCGGCAGCGTCTTCGTTAACGGCATCGAATATTATATCGGTAACGATACGGCGATCAGTGTCAATGGTGACGACACAACTGAATCGAACTTGCAACTGGGTATGTTGGTCACCGTAAAGGGCACCGTCAATTCCGACGGTAAAATCGGCATGGCGAACGAGATCTCCTATGCCAACCAGATCAAAGGCGTTGTCACCGCAAATACTGTGGGTAGCGATGGGACCG
>CAYWIQ010000147.1:5802-6453 GCA_964458405.1 uncultured Chromatiaceae bacterium | reverse complement strand
CGCCAACGGACCGTATTCCTGGTAGGCGACGCCAAGCAATCCATTTACCGCTTTCGCCGCGCCGAGCCGGACCTGTTTCCGGCCGCGCGACAATGGTTACGGCAGCGGCTCCATGCCGTCGATCATACCTTGTCCGCCTCATGGCGATCCTCTTCGGCCATCATGGAATTCGTCAATGCGCTGTTCGGCCGGGATCCATCAAACCCGTTACTTGACGAATTCGCCGAACACACCACACATCGCCACGGATTATGGGGCCAAGTCGAGATACTGCCGTTGATTATAGGCGATAGCAATGAGCCATCAACCGCCACCACCCTGCGAAATCCATTGCATGAACCGCGCATAGTTTTGGAGGATAGGCGCCACCACAACGAAGGCGAACTCATCGTCGCACGCATCAAGGCCTTGCTGGAACAACCCACGATCGTGACTGACGGCGCGGAGGCGCGCCCTATTCGTTACGACGACATCATGATTCTGGTTCGGCACCGCACCCATATTCACGCCTATGAGGAAGCGCTGCGCGCGGCGGGTATCCCCTACATTACCGCCAGTCGCGGCACCTTGCTTGACTGTATCGAAATCAGCGATGTTGTCGCGCTGTTGGACATTCTCATCGCCCCCTACAACAACTTGAACCTGGCCGTG
>CAYWIQ010000147.1:0-5792 GCA_964458405.1 uncultured Chromatiaceae bacterium | reverse complement strand
TGATTGCAGCGATGCCGACCTCATGACGCTTGCCGCGGAACCGGGGGCCTACTGGCTGGACCGTTTGATGTCGCTGGCATCGCGGTTACCGCCCGGTTCCCCGCTGGCACGGGCCGCACATTGGCTGCCGCGCTGGCAAGGGCTGGTCGGTCAACGACCGGTGCATGACCTCTTGGACCGTATTTACAGCGAAGGCAACCTTATAGCCCGTTATGAAGCCGCCTTACCCGAACATTTGCGCCCGCGAGTACGTGCCAACCTGACCCGATTCATTGAACTGGCATTGGAAACGGACAGCGGCCGTTATCCCAGCTTGACGACCTTCCTGCAACGACTGGCGATTATGCGGTCCCAGGATCACGATGCCCCGGATGAGGCCGCGGAAACGGCTGCAACGGGCAGCGTAAGATTGTTGACGATTCATGCCGCCAAAGGCTTGGAAGCCCCTGCGGTCTTTATCGCCGACAGTGCCTTCTCACCCCAAAACCGTCGCGCCTATCAAACCCTGGTCAATTGGCCCGCCCACGCCACCATACCCAGCCACTTCCTGTTATGCGGCAAACCGAGCGAGGCGGATCGTGTCACCAGCGCTCTCCTTGAAGAAGAAGCCCGTCAGGAACGCAGGGAACAGCTCAACCTTCTATATGTGGCCGTCACGCGGGCCAAACAGTTATTATTCATCTCCGGCTGTAAACCCAATCGCGGCGACGAATTGGGTTGGTACGGGATCATTACCGCTCAGCTGGGTGGCGACGAAACCATCCAACAACAGGGCTGGTGTAGCAGCACCGGTACCCAACCTACTGCTTCCCCGCATGCCCCGTCCCCGGTAACGCCGACAACCATCGATCCAAGACTCAGCGGCCCCATACCATCCATAGCAATCGATGTAGAGATCGCCCCAAGTCATAGCAACGATGCCTCGCCTGAAATACAAGGTGATGAGGTAGGTCGCGAGCGCGGTCGCGCCATCCATCGTTTCCTGCAATTGCTCAGCGACGTCAAAACCCCTGATAGCGTGGCCATCAGGCGGCAAGTGGTCACCGAACTCGCACTGGAGGCTGATGCATATCAGGTAGCGGAGTGGTTAGCCGAAGCGGAACGGGTGCTAAACCACCCCGACTTGCGGGCGTGGTTCGATCCGGCCCGTCACGTCAAGGCCTTCAAGGAAGTCCCCATCTATTACTATCGTGACGCGAAGCTGGTGCACGGGATAATCGACCGTTTGATCGTAACGGAGGATAGTTGTGTGCTGATCGACTACAAGACCCATCGCGCCGCTACGCAGGACAACCTGGCGACGATGGCAGCACCCTACCATGATCAACTAGGGTACTACGTGGAGGGGGTCAAGAAGCTATGGCCGGGCAAAAAGGTTCAGGCCTTTTTACTCTTTACCGCCTGTGCCGGCGTCTACACCTGGCAGTAAACGACACGGTTTCAAGGTTTGGCCAATGCCAGCTGGTCCAGCATCTTGCTCATGCGCTTGGGAGGGATATAACCGGAAATCAGGCTGCCGTCTTCCAGGATCAGGGTCGGCGTCGCATCCACACCCAACCTGTCGGCCAGCGCCATTTGCTGCCGCACCGGGTTATCGCAGGTCAACCGTTTCATGGGTTGGCCCATCTTGGCATTGGTCAAGGCCGCCTTGCGATCGGGTGAACACCACACCGACACGGCCTTGTAATACGATTCGCTATCGACGCCCGTACGCGGGAACGCCATGTAGCGGATTTCTATGCCAAGCCGGTTGTAATCCGCAATCTGCGAATGCAGTTTTCGGCAAAATTCACAGTCTATGTCCGTAAACACCGTGACGATGTGTTTGACATGCTTGGGGGCGTAGATGATCATCGATTTTGGATCAACGGATTTGATGATTTTCAATCGGGCGCTGGAGCGAAGGGTCTCCGTGAGGTCCTCACGGGTGTGGGCGTTGAGCAGATCGCCCTGCAGGACATAACGACCGTCCTTGCTGATATAAAACACATCAGGCCCGTACACCACCTCATATAATCCGGGAATCACACTTTCCGCCACCCGGTCGGGCGCAGCATTCGGGACAAGGCGTTGCAACGCCTTGTTGATGGCGTCCATCTCACTAGCGGCGCAAGCCATTTGGATTGCACCCAATCCCCATGTCACCAGGATGAGCAATAATATTTTCTTTAGCATAATGATAACTCTCTAAAATCGATGTCTTGCTGTTTAGAGCGTGCGAACGGTCAAGAGTGCCCTGAATATCAACGGCCCGCACTGTCCGGTTTTGAACCGCTGCTTAACCGCGTGGATGATGTGCGGCATGTACGCCCTTGAGACGTTCCCGCGCCACCTGAGTGTAAATCTGGGTCGTAGACAAGTTACTGTGCCCTAACAACATTTGCAGCACCCGCAAATCCGCGCCGTGATTCAGCAAATGGGTGGCAAAGGCGTGCCGCAGGCCGTGCGGTGACAAACCTGACTTAATCCCCGCCTGGCGGGCATAACGTTTTATCAAATACCAAAACGCTTGGCGGGTCATGGCGGAACCGCGCTGCGTCACGAACAAGGTATCGCTCATTCGGCCCGCCAGTAACGCGGGACGCGCCTGCCGCAGGTATTTTTCCAGCCAATCCACAGCCTCTTCACCCAGTGGCACCAGGCGCTCCTTGTCGCCCTTACCCACCACCCGCAACACGCCCTGACGCAGATTGATCTGTGCCACCGGCAGGTCTATCAACTCCGAAACCCGCAGGCCGCACGCATAAAGCAATTCTAACATTGTCCGGTCCCGCAGACCCAGCAACTGGCTTACATCCGGGGCATCCAGCAAGGCCTCCACTTCGCTCTCGGTTAGTGATTTCGGCAAGGGACGGCCCAATTTCGGCGCATCGATCTGGGCGCTGGGATCGGACACAAGGCAACCCTCACGCAGCAGGTACTGATAGAAACGCCGCACACTGGACAACAGGCGTGCCGTGGTGCGCGGTCGGGCACCCTTCTGCACCCGCTGAGTGAGATAGTCGAGCAAATCCGCGCGTTGGGCGCCCAACAGCGTCTGCCTCCGATCACGCAGGAAGATCGCCAACCCCTTCAAATCGGCGCGGTAGGCCGCAAGCGTATGGTCGCTCAAGCCATGCTCTGTCCATAACGCGTCAAGAAAGCGCTCGAGCAACGCCTGCTGTTCGCTATCCATAATATGCGGCGATTCCATCACGCTCGGCATCACGAATGAAGTTCATGCGCAAGCAGATGCCGTTTCAGCCGTAAACCACGCCCCTTGGTCACCCCCATGAACCCACCTATCCCATGGGAAGCCACGACCCGATGGCAAGGAATAACGACGGCTAAGGGATTGACACGACATGCACCACCCACTGCCCGCGGGCCGCTTGCCAACAGTTTGGCCAGTTCACCGTAGCTGCGGGTCTCACCTACCGGAATACGGCGCAGCGCCGCCCACACGGCCAGTTGAAAAGCGGTACCGCGCGGATCAAGCGGCAAGGAAAAACGATGTTGCGGATCTTTGAAATAGGCTCGTAGTTGCCTGACGGTTTCCCTGGCCATCGCATTACGCACGGTATAGGGTTGAATATTGACATCCAAAAAATCAATGGACGAGACAAGCTCGCCGCGAACGGTCACCCCCAACATGAAATCAGGCCATGGCGTTGCCGTGACGGCGGCGTAATCGCGATCTATCTCAAACAATGACGCAGATCGCACCCCGCGCCCCGATCCGTTATTCGGCCCCGCAACCTCGCCCATGGCACCATTTCAAGCGTTGGTAAAGACAAAGGCAGTATACGCAGAAGCAATAAAGACCGGCAACGAAATCAGTGAGCCGATGTGGGAAGGGGGCCTCAATGGGCCCCCGCTGGGAGATGGGATTACAGCTTTTCTTTGATACGGGCGGACTTGCCTCGACGATCGCGCAGATAGTACAGCTTGGCGCGACGTACGGCGCCGCGACGCAACACCTTGATCTTGTGAACCACGGGACTATGGGTCTGAAAGGCGCGTTCCACCCCTTCACCGTGGGAAATCTTACGCACGGTAAACGCGGAATTAATCCCGCGATTGCGCTTGGCAATGACCACGCCTTCAAAGGCCTGGAGACGCTCGCGATTGCCTTCCTTAACCTTGACTTGCACCTCCACGGTATCGCCGGGCGCAAAGTCCGGGACATCGGTCTTCAATTGTTCCGCTTCAAGTTCTTGGATGATCTTGCTCATGACTGTACCCCAAAATAATATTCAACCAACCATTCAACCGACGTTACGCTCACTTATCGCGTTCGCTTTTAAACTCTTCCAGCAACCGCCGCTGTTGCTCGTCCAGATCCAGCCGCTCCAACAAATCCGGCCGCTGTAACCAGGTGCGCCCCAATGCCTGTTTCAAGCGCCATTGGGCGATGGCGGCATGGTCCCCGCCCAGCAACACCTCCGGTACCTGCCTGCCGTCTATTGCTTCCGGCCGGGTGTAATGGGGATGATCCAACAACCCCTTCGTAAACGAATCCTGTTCCGCCGACTGATCGTGTCCCAATACGCCGGGTAACAAACGCGTCACCGCATCGATCACCACCATCGCGGCCAATTCGCCGCCGCTCAACACATAGTCGCCGATGGACCATTCCTCATCGATCTCGCTGTCGATGACGCGTTGATCGATGCCTTCATAGCGCCCGGCCACCAGGATCAATCGTTCGCGGGCGGCCAATGCCTGCACCCCTGCCTGATCCAAACGCTGGCCCTGGGGACTGAGGTAAACCACCTTACCGCCCGTGGCCGCACAACGCGCGGCGCGAATCGCATCCCGTAGCGGCTGCACCATCATCACCATCCCCGGCCCGCCGCCGTAAGGACGATCATCCACGGTGCGATGACGATCGCCGGTATAATCCCGCGGGTTCCATAATCCCAGTTCGACCAAACCGCGCTGTATCGCCTTGCCGGTTACCCCGAAGCGGGACACGATCTCAAACAGATCGGGGAACAGGGTGACCACATCGATGCGCACCGCTAGTACTCCGGATCCCAGTTGACCAGGATGACGCCCTGTTCAAGGTCAACCTCGACGACTACTTTATCCCGCACGTAGGGGATCAATCTCTCCCGTTCGCCGGCAACCACCATTACATCGTTGGCGCCGGTTTCCAGCATATGGTCCAAAACCCCCAGCTCGACACCGCCGGTGGTGCGCACCGTCAATCCTTCCAGGTCCGCCCAATAATAACGGCCGGGCTCCGGCTCGGGCAGTTCACTACGGTATACCGCAATCTCCGCACCGACAAAGACACGGGCGACATCGCGATCATCACACCCCGCCAGGTGCGCCAGTAACCCCTTGCCGTGCCTGCGACCTTCGGACAGCGTCATAGGGCGCCATCCCGACCCACTCCTAACCTGCCAAGTGGCGTAATCCAGTATCGCCTCGGGGGGCTCCATGGAAGAAATTACCTTGATCCAACCACGCACCCCGTAGACACCGGCCACCCGGCCGATGATGACTAAGCGTGGCTCGCGGTCGTTCATCACAACTCTATTCGTTGGCACCCGCCTCCGATCGCCGGGCGTCCGACCCAAACTTATTGGCTGACCTGCTCCTTGATGAGCTGGCCGACCCGATCGGAGGTCTGGGCGCCCTGCGATATCCAGTAATTCACCCGTTCAGAGTCAACCTGCAAACGGGTTTCACCACCGGTTGCCACGGGGTTGAAATAACCGACACGTTCGATAAAACGGCCGCCGCGCGCACTGCGGCTATTGGTTACCACGATGTGATAAAAAGGCCGCTTTTTCGCGCCGGTC
>CAYWIQ010000146.1:0-6460 GCA_964458405.1 uncultured Chromatiaceae bacterium | reverse complement strand
CCAATGTACTCGATATCGCCGACCCCAAGGTCGACGTCACCTGCGCCATGAATTTCAGTTACTGTGTATTCAAGACCCGCGGGGCCCTGCGCCATTACTTCGAATCCGTCCATCGCGGCCTGAAAAAGAACGGCATCTTCGTACTCGATTTACTGGGCGGCAGCGAAACCATGGGGGTCAGCGAGGAGGAGCGCGAGGTGGAAGGCCAAACCTTCACCTATGTTTGGGAGCAGGCCAAGTTCAATCCCATCACCCATGACTTTCTGTGTCACATCCACTTTCGCTTTCCAGACGGCTCGCAACTGCGCCGCGCCTACACCTATGACTGGCGCCTTTGGACGCTTCCGGAGCTGCGCGAGGTGCTTACCGAGGCCGGCTTCTCGCAGGTTCACGTCTTCTGGGAAAAATTTATAGACGACCCGGAAGGAGGAGACGAGCAAATCAGTACCGATGAGCATATCGACACCTTGGAGGCGGAAAACCAGGAGGCCTGGATCGCCTATATCGTGGCGGAGGCGTAAATAACCGGTTCCGGATTGACCTTACAGGCCGCAGCCCTAGCCGGTCCGGGACAACGACTGTTTTTCGTTCTAAACGAACGGGTAACGTTAACCATTATGCCTTCACGCGGCGCTCCAGACCGCCCAATGCCTGCGCGACAGCGGTTCCTCCCAACAACCAACCTGCAGCAACCCCGGTGGTATCCGCCACCATATCGAGATATTCAAAGTCACGATAACCGCTCCAGCCCTGTAGGTATTCCAAGCCAATACCCAGGGCGATGAATCCTATCCCCCATCGCCAATGGCTGCGACGCTGATAAAGCTGGGCGAACCAGGTCATCATCGCAAAATAGGCAAGGATATGCCCCAGCTTGTCGCCTTGCTGCACGTCTATTTCGATGGGATGGGGCGTCAAAGACAGATAGATCACCACGGCAATCAGCAACCAGCCGATCATTGACCACCATCTGAACCAGCGCAACTCCCGACGCATTATCTAATCCCATAACCAAGCCGCACCGCGCACACCGCTGGAGTCGCCGTATTTAGCGGGCACCAGGCGGGTGTCGATACGGTCGGAGAAGACATAGTTCCCCCAAAGCCGCGGCACGTTACGGTAGAGCCGAGTGATATTGGACAACCCGCCGCCCAATACGATCACGTCGGGGTCAAGGACATTGATAATACTGGCCAGACCACGCGCCAGACGATCTTCATAACGTTCCAGGGTGGCGATGCAGCCGGTATCCCCACGCTCCGCATGCCGCACGATATCCACAGCCGTCAGGGACTGGCCGCCGTTAGATTCATAATCCCGCACCACCCCAGGCCCAGACAAAATGGTCTCGATGCAGCCATGCTTGCCGCAGTAACACTGCGGTCCGGGGCGCTCCACATCCTGCGACCACGGCAAGGGATTATGCCCCCATTCCCCGGCAATGCCGTTAATCCCCTCCACCACGCGGCCGTGCACCACCACCCCGCCGCCGGTGCCGGTACCGATGATCACACCGAACACCACCCCGGCCCCGGCCGCCGCACCGTCCACGGCCTCGGACAAGGCCAAACAATTGGCGTCGTTGGCCAAACGCACCTCACGATCCAACAAGACTGCAAGGTCCTCAGCTAACGGCCGGTCAATAAGACACACCGAGTTGGAATTTTTAATGCGACCCGTGGCGCGGGATACGGCACCGGGGGTAGCGACGCCCACGCTACCCCGCTCCCCGGTTTGGGTTTCGACAGCGCGAATCAGATCCGCGACAGCACAAAGGGTAGCGCGATAATCGCCGCGAGGGGTAGGTACCCGCCGCCGGATCAACTCACGGCCGTTGGCATCAAGTGCGATGGCTTCGATTTTAGTACCGCCTAAATCAACACCGATACGCAGGGTCACGGCGAAGCCTCCTCACGGCGGATGCGGTCCAGTCGCGCGCACAACAGGCGCGCGCCGTCCAGCAACCGCGGCGTGGGTCGGCTGATGTCATCGGACGGCAAGGCCACCAGATTGCCGTTGCGCACCGCGCGCAGCTGTTTCCAATCCGACCACTCGCGCAATGCCTGGGCGGCGGGCTTATCGGAGGCGGTGACGATGGCCTCCGGATCGGCGGCCAACACTGCCTCGATTGAAACCCTTGGGATCAGCGGCCTCAATCCTGCGAAGATATTCCTTCCCCCGCACATCTTAATCACCTCGCTGATCACGTGCCTACCGTTCACCGTCATCAAGGGTGCATACCATACTTGATAGAATACCGAGACCGGACGTCGCCCCCGATATTCTCGGCGTAGCGCGGCGATAGACCGGCGCAGACGGGCCGCCGCCTGATTGGCCGTTGCCTCCGTCCCGGCGACCCGTCCCAGTGCAATGATCTGATCGGCAATGACCTCCAAGGAACTTGGTTCGGTTACCAACACCTTCAATCCCAGGTGTTCGAGCTTAGCGATGATGCCCGCCGGATTGCCACTACGCCACGCCAACACCAGATCGGGTTTGAGCGCCACCACCCGTTCGATATCGACGGCACTGCTGTCACCGATGGTCGGTACCCGACGCGCCGCCGCCGGAAAATCGCTATAGGCCGCGGTTCCCACCAACTTTGCCCCGGCACCGGCGGCAAACAACAATTCGCTGAGGTGCGGCGCGAGACTGACGATGCGTTGGGCCGGCGCCTGCAACACCAGGCTTCGGCCGCGGTCATCATGCACCACGATCTCGGCACGTAAGGCATCCGCCTGTGCAAGCAGCAGCACAAGCATCATTATGCGCATCAAGGCAAACCGCCCCGATGAAAGATCAGACTAGGCACACCATCGTTGCCCACCTTGAACCGCGTAAGAGACGCGTAGTCGATCTGAATGCGGAACAGATTTTTCGGCGCTATCCCCAGCACCGTACTCAATACCGCGCGAATCACGCCGGCATGGCACACCAGCAACACGCGGCGACCCCGCTGGGTATCGAGCAGCGATTCCCAGGTATTCGCCACCCGCGCCACAAACTCCGCCATCGACTCGGCGCCGGGCGGCATGAAAGTTTCGGGGTCCTTACGATAGCGGCGGTATTCCTCACCGTGCTGTCGCTGAATCTCCTCGGCGGTAAAACCCTCCCACACCCCGAAACGGATCTCCTTGAAACCAGGGTCACGCGTGCAGGGCAGCCCATGGCGCTCCGCCAAATCCTCGGCAAAGGCACTGCAGCGCTGCAGCGGCGATGAGACGATGTGTTGCCAGGAGTTCTCGTTGCCCACCGCCTCCCGCATCTGCCGCCATCCCAGATCACTCAAGGGATCATCGGTTTGACCCCGAAAGCGGCGGCCGCCCTGTGGCTCGCCATGGCGCAGTAGATCCACCACGGTAGTCACATCGGTATCGGAGGCGCCGCCGTTACTCACTTAAGACACCCAAGTACCTACCGTCACAACCGCGATCAATGCGAGGATCAAGATCAAAGTACGCAACACCAGGCCCAGGGCCGCACGCACGTGACCCGCGTCCACTACGCGGCTATCGTCCGCGGCCAACTGTTGCTCTAATTGCAAAGCACCCAAACCACCGGTAATGAGCAACAGATAATTGTTGGTAAGCCAGCCGCCCTTCCAATCCAGAGCCTCGTCACGCAACGCCGCCAGGCTCTCGGCAAAACTGCCGGCCAAACCGTAACTGATCAGGGTAAGTCGCACCGGCAACCAGGCAAGGATATGGTGCATCATCAGTGCCGCATCTTTGAAGGCATCCCCTTCACCTCGGCGGATGCACTTATCACGCAGTACGCAGGCCAACCGGTACCATAAGGCGCCTAACGGCCCCAGGATGACGTACCAAAAGATGACGCCGAACCAGCGCTCATGGCCGGCGACCACGATGCCTTCTACCACGAACCGCCCCAGCGACTGCGGGTCGACGGGTTCGGCCGTCGCCTGACAAACCTGCTGGGCATAACCCTGAGCCTTGTCGGCGTCACCTTGTTCCCAGGCATTGAGAAAGCGATGGACATCGGCGTCCAGGTCACGCGGCCCCAGGCTGAATAACATCACCATCAGCGCGAAGACGAAACCGAGTATGCCGAGAATATGGGCGAGCAGGGCATGGACGAGCACCACCCCCAATAAGGGCAGTATCATGACGGCGATCACGCCCACCGTACCGGCCCAACCTCGTCCCGAACCCTTGGCAGCCACTCTGTCGACCAGGCGTTCGAACCAGGTAAACGAACGCAGCTCCGTGACAGTCGTCCACACCCGTTCGATGAATAGCGCAAGTACGATTACTAGCAATACCATAGGGGTCTAGTCTCACATGTACGGCGACAAAATCAAGTGCGGGCCGCCAACAATTCGCGCAAGCGCAGCCACTCGAAATGCGGTCCCGGATCGGTCTTGCGTCCCGGGGCGATATCGCAATGGCCGACCATGCGCTGGGAACTCAAACCGGGATAGGACGCGAACAACGCCTGGCACACCTCCGCCAACACTTGGTATTGCACCGTCTCATAGGGCTGATCGTCGCTGCCTTCCAGCTCGATACCGATCGAAAAATCATTGCAGCGTTCGCGACCGGCAAAACAAGATTGCCCGGCATGCCAGGCGCGGCGATCGAACGGCACGTATTGAACCACCTCGCCGTTACGGCGGATCAACACGTGGGCCGACACTTGCAGATCGGCAATCTCACGAAAATAGGGATGGGCATCGGCATCCAGGGCGTTGGTGAACAAGGCATCTATCCAGGGCCCACCAAACTCCCCCGGTGGCAGGCTAATACCGTGAACCACCACCAGTTCCACGGCACAATCTTGTGGGCGCTCGTCACAGTTGGGCGACGCCAGGCGCCGTGCCGGTGACAACCATCCCGCGCTAATGGAAAACGCCGTCACGCCTCACCCATGGCCCTCACCGCCAGCACATCGCAATGCGCCCCTTGCAATACCGCGCTGGCGGTGGATCCCAGCATCCGCGCTAGCCCGTGGCGGCCATGGCTCCCGACTACGATCAAATCGACGCCCTGCGCCTCCGCAACCCGCAGGATTTCCAATTTAGTGGAGCCCAGTTCCACATAACTGGAGGCCGTCTTTATGTCCATCTTCTCGACCATCTGTGCCAGACGCGCACGGGCGCTGTCCATGAGTTGTTCCTCGACACCGGCCAAGGGCGGCAGCATCAGTTCCGCATCCAGTGCCACCGGTAGATATTCGACGACATGGACCAGGCTTAACCGTGCTCCGTGGCGCCGCGCCAGATCCACCGCCCGCTGCATCATATAATCCGTACAGGGGGAAAAATCCACCGCTGCCAACAGGTGTTGATAGGCCGTTGCAGTCATCCGCGCACCTCCTTACCCATGCCGATTCGGACCAAGATCCCATGCACGCCACATCACCCCCCCCCCCCGCAACGCGCTCGCGAGTGATGATGATTCGGACCAATTTTATTATACGCCTAAGCGCATACGGATTATCGCATCAAGGATAGCTGGGCAAGGAGAGAGGCAGGGAGCCGACGCGGGTCGGTGCAACAGCGTGCGGCTCGCTATCTCGGACATCAAACCCACGAGCGATTTGCTGTTTCAGCACCGCGACGATGCGCGCCTGACCCTCCTCGACGGCGTACATCAGCGGGGTATAACCTCGATCGTCCCTAATATCGACCTGGGCATTGCGATTCAACAGCATATTCACGGCCCACAACCGCCGGTACTTTACCGCGTCGAATAAGGCCGATTCGTGCCGATTATTGAGCTGATCCACATCGGCCCCCGCATCCAGAAGTTCCCGCACTACGGTAGGACTCCCCTTGCGCACGGCCTCGATCAAGGCCGTGGTGCCCCAATGGGTGTAGGCATTAACATCGGCGCCATGCTGTAATAGAAATTCCACCAAAGGAATCCGGGCATAGCGGGCCGCGTAAAGCAACGGGGTATTACCGGTAAAGTCATGGTGATCGATATCCATGCCCTTGTGGAACAGACGCTTTAGCGCACTGAGATTCCCGGTGGAGGAAGCGATGATCATGGCCAGCTCATCATGCGGCGGCATAACCGCCGCCGCTGCGACGCCGCAACGGCTCGACAACATGAACACGCACAGCGAAAGCACTGCGAATATCAGAGGACGAAGCTTGTTACATGTGGTAGCCGCCATTTTTTTCATTAGTATTAATTAGTAGTGGCCATTGTGCCGGATTTGACTGGACGGATAAAGACAGAGGCGCATCGCGCCTACGCACATGATTGGGCAAAAACAAAGAAAACCCCGGGAAAGGCCCGGGGCTGAAGATAGAAGCCTGATGGGTGATACAGGTATTGCGTCCATTACACTTGCCACACCGTGCAAGGTCCGCCCTGCCGTGGATCAACCCTGTCGTCTATAAAAAAACCCCCGCAACATGCGTTGCGGGGGCACTCGTTAGAAGCCTGGCAGTGTCCTACTTTCGCATGGGATCTCCCACACTATCATCGGC
>CAYWIQ010000145.1:0-6490 GCA_964458405.1 uncultured Chromatiaceae bacterium | reverse complement strand
TTGCCGATACGGAGGTCGAAGAGGCGCTGTCCTCTACATATTCCAAGGGTTCGCGGGCCTCCAGTGCCACCCCCAACTCCGCCCCAAAATGATGCAACGCCTCTTCGACCTCCGTATCGGCAATGGCATAACCCCGCTCACCACGCTCCCACAGCATATGGCTGCAGCCGTAATTCCGACGCACCAGCGCATGAAACAACAGCTCCCGCAGCCCCGCACCCCGCGCCGGAATGGACAACAGACTCAATAAAGTGGTCTGTTGCGGATAGTGGGCCAGCACCGACCGATAACAGCGCACCCGATAATAGTAATCCTCCACTTCCTCCACCACGGGATGGAGCAGGAGATTGGCACTCAAGTCGCGCGCCGTGCGTGCACTCAATTCCCGTTGCGCGGCATGCAGCGGCGTCCCGGTATGAAAGGCCGCCACCTGCACCCAACCCCGCTTGGCGAATTGGCCACGCAACTCCGCCGGCGTATGGCGCAGGCCGGTAAAACTGTGGTGAGCCACCGCCTCGACGCCCTCGATGGGCCCGCCCACGCAAACCGGCCGCGCCGGGTTGCGCAACTGGGCAACGCGAGGATGCTTGGGATCAGTGCTGCCGTATAAGGCATGGGCCTCGGCGCTACGATCCGGGCGCCATACTTCCTCTATATGGAGCACCGCCAACAACACCCCCTCCTGATCGCGCAGCGCCAGATCCTGGCCCGGCGCCAGCTTGTCACCCAAGGCCTCGCTGACATCCAGCGTGATGGGCAGCGGCCACAACGTGCCGTCCGCAAGGCGAAATTCATGCAACACCCGCTCATAATCCGCCTGCCCCATGAAACCGCGCAACGGCGAATAGGCGCCGCTCATCAGCAGATCCAGATCCGCCTGCTGGCGGGGGGTGACATCCCATGACGGCAGCGGCAGCGCCGATTCCTTCAATTCGGTGACACGCGCCTCGTCGGCAAACAAATTCACAAGCGCCCCGCCGTGGGGCGCAATCAGCTCATTCATCTCAGACCTTTCGGAAGGTTCGAATCAGTACGTAGTGATTGTAGGGAAGTCGTCATTACCACACCAGAGCAAAAGCGGCAAAAATGGTATTCTCTTGAACCTCCAACTTTTTGTTAAGGATGAGTTGTAATGATGGAACGTAACGCGATCCTGGTCACCGGCGGCGCCGGTTACATCGGTAGCCACGTAGTCCGCCAACTGGGTGACGCCGGCTATCCGGTGGTTGTCCTCGACAATCTTTCCACCGGCTTTCGCCGCGCCGTGTTGCACGGCGAACTGGTGGAGGGTAACAGCGGCGACCGGGAACTGGTGGGCAACTTGATCCGCGAACACGGCATCGAAGCGGTATTACATTTCGCCGCTCATATCGTGGTTCCCGAATCCGTGGCCGAGCCCCTCAAGTACTATGGCAACAACACCTGCAACACCCGTAACCTGTTACAGGCCTGCCACGACAACGGCGTGAAGCGTTTCATCTTCTCATCCACCGCCGCCGTATACGGCATTCCTGACGGCCCCACCGCCGCAGAAGATAGTCCGCTGATGCCCATCAACCCCTATGGTCTATCCAAACTTATGAGCGAATGGATGCTGCGCGATCTGGCCGCCGCCGGCGATCTACGCTATGTGGCACTACGCTATTTCAACGTCGCCGGCGCCGATCCTGAAGGCCGTATCGGACAGTCCACTCCCAAGGCGACCCATCTAATCAAGGTGGCCTGCGAACATGCCTTGGGCAAGCGCGATCAGGTAGCGATCTTCGGCACCGACTACCCCACTGCTGACGGTACGGGCATCCGCGACTATATCCATGTCGACGATCTCGCCGCCGCCCATGTGCTGGCCCTCAATTATCTGGAGCAAGGCGGCGCCTCACAGACCCTCAACTGTGGCTACGGCCACGGTTACAGTGTGCGCCAAGTATTGGATACCGTGCAGAAGGTGAGCGGAGTGCAACTCAACATCCGCGAACAGCCGCGCCGCGCCGGCGATCCACCGGCACTCATCGCCAAGGCGAACCGCATCCGTGAGATCCTCAATTGGCAGCCGCGTCACGATGACTTGGAATTCATCGTCAAGACCGCGCTGGGGTGGGAAAAACATCTGTCTGGCCAGCCGACACCATAAGACATTCCGTTTGCATCATGACCACCGCCCTACCGGTCGACGAGGTGCTCCCTAGCGTCGCCGCGGCACTGCGCACCACTAACAACGCCGTGCTGCAAGCACCGCCCGGCGCCGGTAAGACCACCCGCGTGCCACTGGCATTGTTGGACGAAGAATGGCTGAGCGACAAACGGATCTTGATGTTGGAACCTCGCCGTCTCGCGGCGCGCAGTGCGGCCGCGTTTATGGCGCGGCAATTAGGCGAAGACGTAGGTGACACCGTCGGCTACCGTGTTCGCATGGACAGCCGGGTCAGCAAACGTACCCGCATCGAGGTGGTCACCGAGGGCGTACTCACCCGGTTGTTGCAAGACGACCCCTCCTTAACCAAGGTCGGCTTGGTCATCTTCGATGAATTCCACGAACGCAGTTTACAGGCGGACCTGGGTCTGGCCCTGTGCCTGGAGATTCAGAGCGCATTGCGTGACGATCTAAGCCTGTTGGTGATGTCCGCCACCCTGGCCGGCACGGCGGTATCAGCGCTACTGGGGAATGCACCCGTCATCACCAGCACCGGCCGCAGCTTTCCGATCGAGACCCGCTACCTGCCGGCCGATGCACGCCGCTCGACAGGATCCGCCTTTCTCAATCACGTCGCTTCAAGCGTCAAACGCACCATGGCTGAGACATCCGGCAGCATCTTAGTGTTCCTGCCCGGCGTCGCCGAGATCAAGCGCGTGGAACGATCATTGCGCGAGGCGCAACTTGGACCGGCGATTGATATCTGCCCGCTGTACGGCGAACTCAGTCAAGCAGCGCAAGAACAGGCCATCCTCCCCGCCGCCAGCGGCCAACGCAAGGTGGTACTGGCCACTACCATCGCCGAAACCAGCCTCACCATCGAAGGTATCCGCGTGGTCGTCGACAGCGGCCTGGCGCGCGTTCCGCGTTTCGATCCGGTCAGCGGATTGACTCGGCTCGTTACCGTGAATATCTCACGGGCCTCCGCCGAACAGCGCCGCGGCCGCGCAGGACGTCTGGAAGCCGGGGTCTGTTATCGCCTGTGGAGCGAAGGCGCTCATAACAAGCTGGCGGAATACAACCGACCCGAGATCCTGGACGCCGATCTCACACCGTTGGCCCTGGATCTGGCGCAATGGGGTGTGGGCGACCCCAATACGCTGGCCTGGTTGGATCCGCCGCCAACCGCCCATTACGCGCAAGCGCGCGAGTTGCTCCAGGAACTGGGCGCCGTTAACGGGGACGGTGTTATCACCCCCCATGGCGGGCGGATGGCACAGTTGGCCATGCATCCACGCCTGGCGCATATGGCGCTGACGGGCATTGAATTGAATCAAGGCGCACAAGCCTGTGACCTCGCCGCCCTGCTAAGCGAGCGTGACGTCCTCAAGGGTGAACGGGATGCCGATCTGGCGCTGCGACTACAGGCGTTGCGCAATGATATTGCCGATGCACTTACTGCCGACATCGCCGCCTGTAAGCGAGTACGCAAACAGGCCCAACTCTGGCGGCGGCAATTAAACATTACCGATCACACTGCAGCATCTGTCGATCACAGCGGCGTATTGCTCGCCCACGCCTACCCAGACCGAATCGCGCAACGCCGCCCCGGCGGCGAGCCGCGTTACTTATTGGCCAACGGCCGCGGTGCCTGTTTCACCCACCACGAACCCCTGAGCGCGGCTGACTACATCGTCGCCGCCCATCTTGACGGCACGCAACGCGAGGCGCGCATCTTTCTCGCCGCGGCGATCACTCACGCAGAATTGGAAGCACATTTCGCCAGCCTCATTACGACAAGGAACATCATCGAATGGGACAATCGCGAGGCTTGCGTACAAGCACGCAGCCAACGAAATTTAGGCGCGTTAATCCTGGAAGACGTAGCAATGAGTAACGCCGAACCTCAGGCCATCGCCCACGCCATGCTGCAAGGCATCAGAAAAATGGGGATAGACTGTTTGCCGTGGACGAAAAACCTGCGTGCCTGGCAACAACGTGCGCAGTTTCTTCACCTCCTCGAGCCGCAACACTGGCCGGACGTTAGCGATGAACATCTGCTCGCCACCGCCGAGGAATGGCTCGCTCCTTATCTCAACGACGTGTCCCGCCGCACTCATCTCGATGGGATAAATTTGCATGCGGCGTTAACCGGTCTTTTAGATTGGGAACAGCAGCGCAAGCTGGAAACGTTGGCGCCCACTCACATCAGCGCCCCTAGCGGCTCTCGCATCGCCATCGACTACAGCAATCAACCGCCGATACTGGCGGTGCGACTGCAGGAAATGTTCGGTCTCAAGGACACACCGCGCATCGCCGGCGGGCGGATCGCGCTGTTATTACATCTGCTGTCACCTGCTCGACGACCGGTACAGGTGACGCAAGACCTCGCCGGTTTTTGGGCCAACAGTTATTTCGACGTCAAGAAGGATTTAAAAGGCCGCTATCCCAAGCACCATTGGCCCGACGATCCGCTACAAGCCCAGGCAACTGCAAGGGCGAAGCCACGTTCTACGTAATTCTAATGGCCTTGGGCGAATATTTAATATGAATCGCGGTCTCGTCCGCGAAGACGGGGTACTTTTCTTTGGCGATTATGCGCTCACATCGCTATAAACGGAGGGCACGATGGCTAACCACAGGCAAATACTAAACGATAAGCTGATAGCCATGCTGGTCGATGTGGCGATGACCCGAAAAATCAGGGGGCCCTCAGCATCTTTTAATGTACATGGCTGACCTGGCTGCGGACTATCTATAACCTCGTGGAGAAAAGGCGCTTATTCTTCCTAAAATTCGCTCTACTAACCACCCGTACTAAATAGCACATAGCCGATTATAAGAGCTGCGGATATTCCTAAAGCAAAGCCGATATACGTGGGATATTTTTTTTTCTCTGCGTACGGGTAGCCCCCGATGGCAACCCCTAGCGGGATGAGCATCAAAGCCCCAAGAATGGCATACCGCTGCATTGCGGTCATAACACCCATAAACGTTCTCCTTCTCAAGCAAATGAAACGTCAAGCTTTCTGACCCTCGCCCACCGTACTCCCTGAATGAATTTTTTTCAACAGCATAAGGCCCATACCGACCACAAACACAAGAAATAAAAGGGGACTTTTACATTCCCGATGTCTTTCATACCTAATTCCCAGTAATTCTTTTCAAGCTGACTCACATCCCTCATTGCCCGCCACGCCGCACGAATCGTCATGGCCGCATAAGCGCGCAGCTTGTGTAGATTGGCTGAATGAAAGACAGCCCAACAAGAGATTTCGAATCGCCTACGGCGATGTTGAATTTAATCGCGGTCTCGTCCGCGACGAAGAAATCCTTTTCTTTGCTTGTCCAAAGAAAAGGATTCAAAAGAAAAGACACCCCGACGGTTTGGTCCTACGGGCTACCTTGCGCGCCTCGCCATTTTGGGCGCGCGCGGAACTCGCTGCGCTCAAACAGCCGCGCGCTTCTCCCCAAAATGACTGCGGTGCTCGGCTGCACCAACGGGGATCCTAGGACGGCACCCCGAGAGCAGAGCAATGTTAGGGAATAAAAACGTCCCTTCCCCCTCAGGGGCCTTGGTGCCCCTTGAGGGTAGAAGGTTAGGATGGGGGTGGGGTCATCAACTATCAGGGATTCTTGTACCGCCGTTAAAAGCCCCATCCCCACCCCGACCTTCCCCTTGAAGGGGAGGGAGAAAAGCACACCTCATACTGAAGTGGCACCCGGGTCCCGTAGGCGGCCCCGAGCATCGCAGCCGGGCCGGAACACAAGCGCGCACCCGCCCCGGCGAGAAGCGCAGGGGACTCAAGAGAATTGTTGGGCTTCACGAGCTTCAGCCCAAACTATGAGATCTAGTGAGCGACACCACCAAGATGGGTGGCCGTATCACGACGAATGGCTTTTGCCTTATATAAAAGTATATATCCTTGAGATACGCTACCACGCTGATCATGACGCGTTTGGATAGTCTTAGGATCAACATATGAGGTCCCACCATGTTTCGTCACGGCACCCCATTCAGTGCTGGATATCATTACTCCACCCATCAAGGTTTCTTTAACTACTTCCACCAACCCATCCGCACCTACTTGCGCAGCCTGATCCCTTAACTCGGACAACAATCCGCTCTCGATATATGCGACGTCCGAATATTGGTTGATTGTCGCGCTAGACGTCACTAAAGCAACCACCTGGTATTTCTGCTTGGGTTTCTCAAGAAAGATTTTTACGTCTTTCGGAGAAGTCTTTGCAGTCGGCAGATCTTCGTCTATCAACACATGAGACCCGGATATTTCTCTCGGGAAAACACACCCAACCAAAAGCGACGCCATCATTAAAGTCACACAGAACTTCATGAGA
>CAYWIQ010000144.1:0-6493 GCA_964458405.1 uncultured Chromatiaceae bacterium | reverse complement strand
CTCACCTTCATCGACACGCCCGGCGCCTATCCCGGCATCGGCGCCGAGGAGCGCGGCCAGAGCGAGGCCATCGCCCGCAATCTGTTGGTGATGTCCACCCTCAAGGTGCCCATTGTGTGCACGGTGATCGGTGAGGGCGGTTCGGGCGGCGCGCTGGCCATCGGCGTCGGCGACCGGGTTTTGATGCTGCAATACAGTACCTATTCGGTGATCTCTCCCGAGGGCTGTGCGTCTATTCTATGGAAGAGCGCCGACAAGGCGGCGGATGCCGCCGAGGCCATGGGTATTACCTCGGCGCGGTTGAAAAAACTCAATCTGGTGGATACGGTGATCAAGGAACCCTTGGGCGGTGCGCACCGTAACATGGATGAGATCGCTCAAAGTGTGAAATCGGCATTGCTGGACCATGTGAACGAGTTGAGCGGACTCAGTCCCGACGCCCTGATCGAAAAGCGCTACGAACGCCTCATGCAGTTCGGGACTTTCACCACCCGTCGTCAGTAAACCGGTGGACATCCGTCGCCGTCAGCCGTCTTTTTCCCCTGAACGTTTAGCAGCCATCCTGCGGGAGCTTTCCGCGGTGTCTCGCTTTTGGCTGGCGTTCAGCGGCGGTTGCGATTCCCATGTACTGCTTCACGCCGCCGCGCAAGTGCGGCGCCAGGGAATGTTGCCTGCCATTCAAGCCGTGCACGTCGACCATGGGTTGCAGATGGCTTCCGAACAATGGGCGCGTCACTGCGCCGCGGTCTGTGAGGAACTGGGGATCCCGTTGACGTTGTTGCGCGTCGACGTTCGCGCTGCCAGGGGTGAAAGTCCGGAAGCGGCGGCGCGCCATGCCCGTTATCGCGCCATCGCCGAATTGATGGAGGAGGGGGAATGTCTGTTGACCGCCCATCATCAGGACGACCAGGCCGAGACCTTGTTGCTGCAATTGCTGCGCGGCGGCGGGCCGCACGGCCTGGCGGCCATGTCAGAGGTCTGCGCATTCGCCGCCGGTCGCCACGCCCGACCCTTGCTGGCCTTTCCCCGCGAAGAACTGCGTGGTTATGCACTGCGCCATGGTTTGCACTGGATAGACGATCCCAGCAATAACGACAGTGGATTTGACCGCAATTATCTACGCCATAACGTGATGCCCGCGTTGCGGACGCGTTGGCCGGCAACGGCGCGGGTGCTGACCCGCAGTGCCGTTCATCAGGCGGAGGCGGCGCAGCTATTGGATGCATTGGCCCGCCAGGATTTACAGGCGTGCCGGGCGGAAGATAATGGACTGGCGATCGGCAGCCTGTCGGCATTGGATGCGGCGCGGCAACGCAATGTGCTGCGCTACTGGCTGAAGGATCTGGGTTTCAATCTACCCGATACGGTCCGCTTGGACCAAGTACAGCGTGAGTTGTTGCAGGCGGCGGCGGACCGCTCGCCTGAGGTGGAATGGCAGGGCGTGGTAGTGCGCCGTTATCGCGATCGTTTGTACGCCATGGCGCCGCGGGCTGCGGTCGATAGCGGTAGCGTATTGTTGTGGGATCTCACTCACCCCATAGCCTTGCCGGACGGCGGCAGCTTGATGGCGGTGCCGTCCATGGGTAACGGTATAAAGAGCAGTTTATGCAGTGAACAAGCGCTAACGGTGCGTTTTCGTCGCGGCGGCGAGTCATGTCAAATCGCGGCGCGGGGCGTGACGCGTTCGCTCAAGAAATTGCTGCAAGAGGCCGGCGTGCCGCCGTGGGAACGGGACTGTATTCCGTTGATCTATGTCGGCGAGCGCTTGGCCGCAGTGGCGGGCTATTGGGTATGCGCGCCCTGTCAGGCCGATGAAGACGAACCGGGTATTAGCTTTGAATGGCGCCGCGACGAGGCGCGGTGTTAAGTGTCATGGTGAAGCCGACGCGGCACATGAGTGTGGTGATCCCCGGCCTGTTCGGCCCGCCGGGGATTAAGCGGCTGCCCGAAGCCTGGCAGGATTTGTCATTGCCGGCCTTGGAGGAAATATTGACCCGCGCCCGGAGAGAAACCAGCGCGGGTAATGGGTTAGAGCATAGCTTGTTCGCCTTGTTCAATACCGAGACTCGTCACGATGCCGATGTGCCCGTTGCCGCCGTCACTCGGCAATGGGAGGCCCAGGATGCCGACGGCTATTGGTGGTTGCGCGCCGATCCGGTTCACATGCGCGCCGATCGCGACAGTATCGTGATGTTGGGCAATGAGGCCTTGGATATCTCTCATGAAGAATGCCGGGAGATAGCCTTAGAACTTAACCGTCACTTTGGCGGCGAAGATTGGTTCCTCGATGCCGCCAACGCCCGGCGTTGGTATTTGCGTCTGGGTGAGGATCCGCACATCACCACCGCGGCGCTGTCCGAGGTATTGGGGCGGAACATTCTTCCCGCCATGCCCCAGGGACCGGCGGCGGGGCGCTGGCGCAGCATGATGAACGAGGTTCAGATGGTGTTGCATTCCAGTGCCGTCAATCAAAGTCGGGAAGCGCGCGGGGCATTGGCAGTCAACAGCCTGTGGTTCTGGGGCGGAGGGCGCTTGCCTGGTCCCGCGGCGACGAACTGGTCGCATGTATGGAGCAACGATGCCTTGAGCCAGGGACTGGCTAGTTTGATGGACATACCGAGGTCGTCGTTGCCGCCGGAGGCGGCGGAGTGGCTTGACGATGATACGCCCGGCGAGCACTTGTTGGTCATGGACGGTATGCGCGACAAAGTCCAGTTGGGCAGTGTTGAGGGTTGGCGGGAGTTTATGCAAGCCTGGCATGATGCCTGGTTGGCGCCGCTACTAGTCGCGCTAAAGGGGCGGCGCTTGGCGACATTGCGACTCTATCCTGCGGACGGCACGGTATTCGAGTTGGGGACGCGGGACGCTCGGCGCTGGTGGGTACGGCGGCGGTCGTTGTCGCAGTGGCTGTAACGCCGGCAAACAAACCAAGAAACCATAAAGATCAGATCATGAATAAAATCATCGTCAGGCGTGACATAGATTCAAACTCAGACGGTTTGCCGGCCGATCTCCATCCCGTGTTGCGTCGCGTATATCTGTCGCGCGCCTTGCATGACGCCCGTGAATTGCAATATTCCCTCGACGGCTTGTTACCTTATACCGGACTCAACGGCATCGCTGCCGCCTGCGAATTACTCGCCGCAGCCGTGCAACAACAAAAACGCATCTTGGTGGTCGCCGATTTCGATGCCGACGGCGCCACCAGTTGCGCCGTCGCCGTGCGCGGCCTGCGCCTGCTGGGTGCGCGCGACGTGCGCTACGTGGTGCCCAACCGCTTCGCCTTCGGGTACGGATTGACACCGGAGATCGTCGCGGTGGCGGCGCAGCAGCAACCCGACTTGTTGATCACCGTCGACAACGGCATCTCCAGCATCGAAGGCGTCGCGGCGGCCAGGGCGCGGGGTATGCAGGTGCTGATCACCGATCATCACCTGCCGGGTGAAGCCTTGCCGGGCGCCGACGCCATCGTCAATCCCAATCAGCCCGGTGATACGTTTTCGAGTAAGAATCTGGCCGGCGTCGGTGTGATCTTTTATGTGCTGATGGCGTTGCGAGCCCGTTTGCGCACGGAGCAATGGTTCGTTCGCGACGGGGTTGACGAACCTAATCTTGCGCAGCTGTTGGACTTGGTGGCGCTGGGTACGGTGGCCGACGTCGTGCCGCTGGATCACAACAATCGCATCTTGGTGAGCCAAGGTCTGGCGCGGATTCGTGCCGGCCGCGGTTGTGCCGGTGTACAGGCCTTGCTCACGGTGGCGGGGCGTAACCCGCGACAGCTGGTGGCCGCCGACTTGGGGTTTGCAGTGGCGCCGCGGCTCAACGCGGCGGGCCGCTTGGAAGATATGTCGCTGGGGATCGCCTGCCTGCTTAGCGATGATGTCACTCAGGCGCGGATGATGGCGGCGCGCCTGGATCAACTCAATCAGGAGCGGCGAGCCATCGAGGCCGACATGCAGGAAGATGCCTTGGCGGCGATTCAATCCCTGGCACTCAGTGAAGACGATGCCGGCTTGCCGGTGGGGATGTGTCTGTTTCAAGAGCATTGGCATCAGGGCGTGATCGGCATCCTGGCCTCGCGTATCAAGGATCGTTTGCACCGTCCGGTGATCGCCTTCGCGCCGGCGAACGACGATGAGATCAAGGGTTCGGCGCGCTCGGTACCCGGGGTGCATATTCGTGACGTGTTGGATGCGGTGGCCGCCCGTCATCCCGGGTTGCTCAGTAAGTTTGGCGGCCACGCCATGGCGGCGGGTCTGAGTCTGCCGGAAGAAAATTTTGCGGCGTTCAGCACGGCCTTCGATCAAGAGGTGCGCCGTCATCTGGCGCTGGAGGATCTGCGTGGCGTGATCATGAGCGACGGGGAACTGGTGCCGGAACAAATGAATCTGGATTTTGCCGAACTGCTGCGTGGGGCGGGTCCGTGGGGACAGACCTTTCCCGAACCGCTATTCGACGGTCTGTTCGAGATCGTCAATCAACGGGTGGTCGGGGAGCGCCACCTCAAGATGGTGGTCAAGGTGCCGGGCCATGATCTGCTGCTCGACGCCATCGCCTTCAATACCGGCGAAGACGCCTGGCCGCAGGATGCCGCCCGGGCGCGCGTTGCATACAAGCTGGACGTCAATGAGTATCGCGGTCAGCGCAGCGCCCAATTGGTGGTAGAACATATCGAAACGGTGTGACTTGACAGCTGTCTTTATGTAAACGTTTGTAGCGCCACTTGCCTGGCGGGGCTAATTTTTCTATGATTTAATGATTGGCTTGGACGGATAGGCGTTGGAAAACATTCCATGTTGCGAGTAACCGGCATGTTCTTGGTGGTGGCCCTGTTGTACGGACAGGCGGCCTTGCTCCACCATGAGTATGATTTTGCTGCCCATAAAGCCGGTCATACTTGTGTCATCTGTCTTCACGCCACGCCTTTAAGCCATGCCTTGTCGGGCTCTATCGCTTTGGCACTGTCGCTGCCGATCGCGAATACGGAGTTTCATTTCACCCCACCACATATCATCACGATCAGCCGACTGGCCTATCGCGCCCGCGCCCCACCGACTATTACCTCCGTTTAATCACCGTTACTTTGCCGATCGTCGTTGTGCCTCTTGGGCATGATGATGCTTGGCGTAATTGATTGCTACACCGTGGCGAACCGCGTGTGCGTCATGGTGTGCCTATGGAGGAATTCAAATGCATCGTCACCTATTGTGCGTGGCTTTCATGACCGCGCTCGCCGGTCCCGTATGGGCGGCGGATACATCCGCGACCGATACCGATAAACGTTTACATGCTTTAGAACAGCGAATAGATCGCCTGGAAACCGCGCCGGGTTCAACTCCGCCGTCATCAATCGCCAGTTTCAATCCCGCGGTATCAGTGGTTCTGTCCGGCATCTACGCCAATCTCTCGCAAGACCCCGCCAACTATCATATAAGCGGCTTCCCGCTGCCGTCCGATACGGAATTCGGGCCCGGTGACCGTGGTTTCAGCTTGGCGGAAAGTGAGATGGCTATCTATGCCAACATCGATCCCTATTTCCACGGCGAATTGGTCTATTCCATGGCGCCCGACGACACCGCCTCGGTGGAGGAAGCCTATATCCAGACTATCGCCCTGAGTAAGGGCTTTACCGTCAAGGCCGGACGCTTCTTTTCCGGGATTGGCTATCTCAATTCCCAGCATTCCCACGTGTGGGATTTCGTGGATGCGCCTCTGGTCTATCAGGCGTTTCTCGGCACCCAATATGATGACGATGGTATTCAACTCAAATGGCTGGCGCCAACCGACACCTTCATCGAGCTGGGAACGGAATTGAGCCGCGGTCGCGGTTTTCCCGGCAGCAACCGGGATAAGAACGGTGCCGGTGCTGAGACGCTGTTTGCCCACGTTGGTGGTGATATCGGCTTCAGCAACAATTGGCGGGTGGGCTTGTCGTTATTGAACACCTCACCACGCGATCGTTCGTTTTACGAGACTGACCTTTCTGGGAATGATGCACTAAGCAGCTTTAGCGGCCACAGCCGCACCTACGTGGTGGATGCGGTGTGGAAGTATGCGCCCAATGGTGACACCGTCTATACCAACTTCAAGCTGCAGGGGGAGTATATGCGGCGTCATGAAAATGGCGATGTTACCTACGATGCTGACGGCATGTTGAGCCTCACCAATACTGCAGGTTACGACGCCAAGCAGTCCGGCTGGTATCTGCAGGCTGTGTATCAGTTCATGCCCTACTGGCGGGTGGGTCTGCGCACCGAACGACTTAATCATGGTTCAGTGGATTACGGGACCAATAACACCAATCTGCCGGTGACGGACTATAACCCATCGCGCAATACAGTCATGGTGGACTATTCGCTCAGCGAGTTCAGTCGCATTCGTTTGCAGTACGCCCAGGACAAGGCCTCTCAAGGTGCGACGGATAAACAGATCTTTGTTCAGTACCTTATGAGCATGGGGTCGCACGGCGCCCATATATATTGATTACGAGGAG